>JBFJYU010000162.1:0-7499 GCA_041622435.1 Thermoplasmatota archaeon
CTTCACCTCGCCGACAGCCTCCGGATGCTTGTCCAACTCGGAGGCCACCACCTCCTTGAAGCGCACGATGAACGTCGACGTGGCCTCCTCCGCCACATCGCGCACCTGACGCGCCACGCGCTCGGCGTGCTGCCTGAACGCGTCCGCCACCTCGCGTGCATCAGGCGTCGGATCATCCGGACCAGGCATACCACCAAGCCATCGGCGCCCGCGGCTAAAGAGGCGACGGCCCCAAGCGTTTTGGCAAAGGTCCGCCTGGAGCGCCCGTGGCCGACCGCCGCGTTTCATACTGGGTCTGGTGGCTCCTGCTCCTCGGCTTCCTGCTGACCGGAGCGGGCCTGCTCACCAGCCGCGACCCAACCCGCCAGATCGCCGGCACGGTCCTGCTGTTCGTTCCCCTGGCGGTGTTCAGCCTGGTCGCGCTCGCCTACTACCTGAAACAGCAGGCGATCGCCCGGCGGCAGCCGTAGCGCCCCTCCGGGCAGCCCGCAGCCCCTAGTCGGCGCGAAACTGCTCAAGACCCTCGCGAAGAAGCGAGCCCAGGCGACGCATCTCGGCGACCGCCTCCGGCTGGTGGACGGCCAGCTTGGCCGCGTGCTCCGCCGCCACCTCGGCCACGTCCTTGGCCAGTTCCCGACTCTGTCGCAGCGCCTCGGCGCCCAGCGCCTGCAGGTCCTCAGGGCGCAGCCGGTCGAAGTCGAGACGTCCCATCACCGCTCCCTTTGCCGGCCCAAGCCAAGAACGCGTCGATTCGGGACTGGGGGCGAAAAGGAGTCGGCCGCCAAGCCTTTGACCCCGCAAGTGCAGAAAACGTGGCCCGAACCCGACGGTCTTAGTTTGACCAGATGGCTTAGTCCCCCGATGTCTGTGCAAGCCTCAGCCCGACCCGCCCCTTCGATGGTTCCCTACGAGCCACAAGCCATCGCGCCCGAAGCCGCGCTCGCGGAGGTCACGGAGTACCGCCGCCACCTGGAGCAGCGAAGGTCGGTGCGTCACTTCGACCCCGACCGTGATGTGCCCCCGGAGGTAATCCAGGAGATCCTCCGCGCCGCCGGGTCCGCGCCTTCAGGAGCCAACAAGCAGCCTTGGACCTTCGTCGCGGTCCACGACTCGGGCCTCAAGCAGCGGATTCGGACCGCCGCCGAAGAGGAGGAGCGGCGCTTTCACGAACAGACGGCGCCCAAGGCGTGGCTCGACGATATTGCCCCGATGAACGTCAACTGGAGGAAGCCCCACCTGACGGACGCGCCCTGGATCATCGCCGTTTTCGCCCAAGACTACGGCTTGACAGGGGACGGCGACAAAACGCATCACTACTACGTGACCGAGTCGGTGGGCATCGCCGTGGGCTTCCTGCTGGCGGCGGCCAGGCGCGCCGGGCTCGCCACGTTGACCCATACGCCGAGTCCGATGAAGTTCATCCACGGGTTGCTCGAGCGGCCGCCAAACGAGCGCGCCTACGTGTTGATCCCGATCGGCTACCCCGCAGCGGGATGCCAGGTGCCGGCACTCAGCCGCAAGCCACTGGACGCCTTCGCCGTTTGGCGTTAAGCCGCACACGGGGGACCCAAACTCCTGGGGGCTCCGCCCCCGACGGGACTCCCCCGAGCTACGGCCGGCCTGCTACGCAGACCGACCCGGCGCAGCCTAGGCGCGCAACGTTGTCGAACAAAATAATAGAAAAAGGGAAGAGGCGGACCCAGAGGGACCCACAACCCTGGGGGCTCCGCCCCCGTCGGGACTCCCCCGAGCTACGGCCGGCCTGCTCCGCAGACCGACCCGGCGCAGCCTCGCGGGAATCGAAGACGAACAAGAAGGAAGAACAAGGGGGAATGAGGCGGACCCAGAGGGATTCGAACCCTCGTCTGAGCCTCCGGAGGGCTCGGTGATATCCAAGCTACACCATGGGTCCACAGTGCGAGTGAAGCGGGCCAGCCACGTTGCAGGCGGCCCCGGGCGCGCACCGGACAGGGTGCTCCGGCGCCGGGCGGGGCGTGCTTCCCCGCTCCCGCTGGCGCCGCCACACGCGTGCCCCTTTTGACCCCTTCGTGCCGGGTCAGACCCGGCTCAGGCGTCGCCGCTCGTACAGCATGGCGCCGCCAGACACGGTGAAGGCGAGCGCCGCGATGTAGAACAGGGGCGATCCGCCGGCGGCGGCAACGAGGCTCGTGGCGGCTGCCAGGAAGAGAACTGCGGCGCCTGCGAGTCGAGCATCCATGCATGCGAAACCCGTCCCGGCGGATTAGACGTTGCGGGGCGGCAGCCAGGGACCCTACCGGGCCGACCGGGGGCCGGACAGGAGGGGCGCGTGCGTTGCAGCAACGTATCAAGACACCGCAGGGCATGGCTGGGTGTGGACGATCGGGCTGCCGGCGACCCCGTGGAGACACCTGCGCTGCGGCAAGCCGCGTGCTGCGACTCAGAGCCGCCGTGCCTGCTGTGTCCCCTGCGGCCCGATAATGAGGGTCGAAGCCTGCGCGAGCTACGCAACGAGGGGTTGTTTGCGAACCTCGTCAAGCTGGGGTTCCGGTAGGCTCGTGCGTCGAAGCCTTGATGGCCGGATGCCGAGTCGCGGGCCCCGTGACCCACTGGGCCGACCTGCAAACAGGTCGATCATTTGGGTTGGGGCACCGCGCTGCGGCGCCCCACGCCTGAGGTTCGGCGTCGAAGCCTTGATGGCCGGATGCCGAGTCGCGGGCCCCGTGACCCACTGGGCCGACGTCGAAGCCGCCCGCTTGATGGAACAACACGGCAGCGGCAAGCAAGTGTTTGCCACCGCCATCACGCCCAGCGGGCCGATCCATGTCGGCAACATGCGCGAGGTCCTGACCACGGAGGCGATCTTCCGCGCCACCCGGGATGCGGGCGGCGATTGCGAGTTGATCTACATCGCCGACGACTACGATCCCCTGCGCAAGGTGTACCCGTTCCTGCACCCCAGCTACCAGGAACACGTGGGCAAGCCGCTGCGAGAAATTCCGTGCCCCGACGCGGACGGGCGACCCAACGGTTGCGGGGCCCACGAGTCGTACGCGGCCCACTTCCTCGAACCCTTCCTGGAGAACCTCCGGGCCCTCGGCGTCGAGCCGACGGTGCTGTCGGCGTACGAGTTGTACCACGAGGGTCGTTACACTGACGCCACCGTCACGGCCTTTGACCGAGTGGATGAGGTGCGAGAGATCATCGAGCGGGTGAGCAAGCGGCAACTGCCCAAGCGGTGGGCACCGTTCAACCCCCAGTGCCCCACGTGCCGCCGCATCTCCGGCACCGAGGTCGTGAGTTACGTCGCGCCCCTGATGACCTGTGTCTGTACGGCCTGCGCCAAGGGAACCGACGACCCGGACGCCGGCACCTTCACAGTCGACGTCCACCAAGGCGGCGTCGGCAAACTCCCCTGGCGCCTCGACTGGCCCGCCCGCTGGGTCTTCCTCGGCGTCACGTTCGAAGCGTTCGGCAAGGACCACGGCGCCAGCGGCGGCTCGTGGGACACCGGAATCCCCCTCGTTCGCGACATCTTCGGCGGCGCCGAGCCCCACCACGTCATGTACGAGTTCCTGCAACTCAAGGGCAAAGGCGCCATGCACAGCAGCACAGGCCTCGCCGTCAGCGCCACGCAGATGTTGCAAATGACGCCCCCGGAGGTACTGCGCTACCTGCTCATGCGCCAAAGCCCGCGCAAGCACATCGACTTCGATCCCGGCCTCGGCATCCTCACCCTCGTCGACGAATTCGACCGCCTGGAGCGAGTCCATTACGGCGCCGAGGAGAACCCCGGTGATCTCACGGAAGTCGAACGCACGTACCAACTCTCCAGCCCCCAGGGCCCGCCGGCGGAGATGCCCAAGCCCATCGCGTACCGACACCTCGTCACCGTGGCCCAAATGGCCAACGACGCAGCCGGCGTCGAAGCCATCCTCCGCCGCAGCGCCGAAATCACCGGCGACCTCACCGACGCCGACCGAGCCCACCTCGCCGAGCGCGTCGAACACGTGCGCTACTGGCTCGACAAATTCGCCCCAGACAACCTGAAATTCCAGGTGCAAAGCGAATTGCCAGACGTGGAATTGTCCGAAGCCGACCGCACATTCCTGCGTGAATTGGCCACCCGGCTGGAAGCGCTATCCGCCGACGATTGGACCGGCCAAACCGTCCACGACGCCATCTACGAAGCCAAAGATGTCGCCGGACTCAAACCCGGCGAGGCATTCCGGGCGGTTTACCGGGTAATTTTGGGGCAAGACCGCGGGCCACGGGCCGGTTTCTTCGTCGCCAGTTTGGAGAAAAAGTGGGTTGTTGAGCGGTTGCACAACGCGACATAGGCTAGGGCCGCCAGCCAGCAGCACCCGTTTGTGTGTCCTCCGCCCAACACCAGGCAAGACGCTGTTGGCGTGAGTTTCAGGCTCGCAGAAACAAGATCAGGCGTGAAACATGGCCCTTCCTCGCCTGCACGGAGGCCACAGGCACCGGCACGGACGTGTTGCCTGGGAGCATGACCTCGGGGAACGCGAAAACGTGCCGGTGAAGGGCGAGCAAACCGTTCAATAACGGGCTACCCCTAACTTGGGAACATGAAGAAGTCTGAGCGAAGCGGCGTGTTGTCCAGGGCGTTTGGTCGGGGAGTATTTCCGCATCAAATGACCTGGATTCTCGACTTTCCAGGGCGCGGACTGATCATGTCTGCCGCTACCGTGGCCCGGCGCTTGCCCGTTAGGCCAGATGCCCATGTGCTGGAAGTTGGACCGGGTTCTGGCTACTACAGCGTCCAGGTTGCTCAGCGCATACCCGAGGGCCACCTCACGTTGCTCGATGTACAACCGGAAATGCTGGAAAAGAGCGCACAGAAGCTGCGAGTTGCGGGCATCTCAAACTTTTCCACCGAGCAGGCCGATGGCAAGTCGTTGCCGTTTGAGGACGAGAGTTTCGATGCAATCTTCTTGGTGACCGTTTATGGTGAAATTGAAGGTCGCCAATCGTTTCTTGCCGAGGCCGCACGGGTTTTGCGATCAGGTGGTGTAATTTCGATCACGGAGCATCACCCGGATCCCGATTTTGAATCCGCCGAGCAGGTTTCTGCCTCCCTGCGCGAGCACGGGTTTGTTCCGTTGCAGAAGCTTGGGTGGCGTTGGGCGTATACGATCAACGCCGCCAAGGGCGGTGCCCGTGACAGTAAGTCTGCTCCAGCGGAGTCTTGACCCGTTGGCGTTCGGCAACTCTTCTGTGTCGTCAAGTGAGCGGGGCGTGGCCTTGATAAGGCACAGAAACGAAGGGGAAGATTTGCGCCAAGTGAGAACGCCACCTTTCCTTCGAACTCGAGGACCCCTGGAGTCAAAATTCAGCTTCGAGTTGCCAAGCCGAACGAGACGTGTGAAGGGCCTGGCGAACTCCCGAAGTTGGCCGATTGGCACGCCACGCATGATGGGGCGGATACGCCGCCGCATAACCCGCCCGAATGGGGCTGCATCGCGACCCCGTCACTCGCCGCGCGGCCGTGCGCCCAGGCCCTCAAGGAAGGCGCCGTACGCGTTGCCGTCATCTAGGACGAGTGGCTCACCCCGACAGGCGCAGCGGCCACACACCAGGAAGTTGGTTTCGCCGCCGCCGGGCCAGATGCCATCCGAAAGGGTCGGGGGCTTCATGCCGGGATAGCCGCAGCGCGGACACGCCGCAATCGGCTCCTTGATTTGAGCCAAATCCTCCTTTGGGGGCAACTCCACGGGGCCGGGCGTTGCGCCACTGGTCATTGCGGTGGTTTGACGCGCGCGGCGAATGAATCCCCAGCCAAGCCAGATCAAGGCAGCCTGCATGATCAGCGGAATGATTTGTGGCCGACCGGCGGGAAGTAGCGTCACGGCGATGCCCACGACGCCCGCGGCAATGAACAGGGCGCCGACGATTTGTTTTGCCTTCAATCCCGCCATAGCTCGCGAATATCCAGGCGCGCTAACAATGTTTGTCCGTCGCGGGGGCCACCCGGGGAGAGCTGGTTAGCGGCTACGGGGCCTGGGGGAACGTCTTGGTTGTCGGCCGACGAGGACAAGCAGAGGCATGCCCACCCGGACCCGCGTTCGCCACGATCAGACCATCGCTCCAACCTCGGCAACGCCATCCCGTGGTCGTCGCTTGAATTCCACTACGGTGACGCGTGGCCGGCGGATTTTGGCAGTCCGCCGGGGTCGTCGGGGGGGGGCGGCCCGAGCTTGCCCAGCTATAGGATCAACAACCCCGGCCAGGACGGGGTCAACTACTCGCGGGACCTTGTGGCGCGGCCGGAGTGCTAGCCCAGCAAATCCACCAGATCTGCCCTCTTGCTCTCGAATTCCTCAACTTTCTCAACGCCAATCTCTTCGGCGGATATTTGCGCTTCCGTCTTGAACGCGACGCCCTCGGGTGCGACGATTTTTCCGTCGACGGTGGCGCCGGGGTACATTTGGACGGAGCGGGCGCGCAGGTCGCCGAGGACTTGGCAGTCTTGGCCGATCACGACGGTTCCCTCGGAAACGAGTTCGCCCTGGACCTCGCTTTCGGGCATGAGGATCACGTCGCCGTCGGCACGCAGGGCGCCGAAAAGGTGCGTGCCGCGTCCCAGCGTTGCGTCGCCGCGCACCGTGAGGTTGCCGAGGATGCGGCAGGCAGGGCCGGCGTCCAGGTGGCCCTTGATCGTGCTGGCCTGGAGTCCGATGTCCGATTCGTCGGGGACGAAGAGGAACCGTTCGTCAACGGCGATGTCCTCGCCGTCGGCCTCTTCCATCTCCTTGAGCACGCGGTCCACTTCCTCGGATTGGCCGAGCCGGAGCAACTCCAGGAGGTAGATGAAGAGGTAGATGACGAGGGGGACGGGGTTGCGCTTGTTGACCCAGCCCTTTGCGTGCAATTGGCCTCCGATCTTGACATCGTCGCCCACGTCAAGGTCGTTGTCCACCTCGAGGTTGCCCTTGATGAAGCAGCGCTCTCCAAGGTAGACGTTGCCGCCGCTGCGCAGGTGGCCGGTGACGTGGCAGGATTGGTCCATGCGCAGGTCCCCGCTGGCCTTGAGGTCGCCGTCCACTTCGACGCCCTGGCCGGCGAAAACACGGCCTTCGGTCTGGCCGCCGAAGCCAAGCTTGACCCGGTTGCCGAGGATGAAATCCCCGGTGGTGACGATGGTGTGCTCCTCGAAGACGGTCTCGGAGGGCAACACCATGGTGCGTCGATCGAACGCCATGGCTCAGTGCATCCCGAATGCTTGAGCAGCCCGGTGGTTACAAGGGTTGCTAATCAGAAAGGCCGCCGGGCTACCGCCCGCTTGAGTCCCCTGGGCGGCGTTAGAAAGTCCGCCTGCGGCGTGGCCTCCGGGATCAAAGCGCACCCGCCGCGAGGTCGCTCCGGGCCGCGACGCGGACCTCGCCGCAGAACGTCGGCCAGGTGCTTTCGGCGGCCCCGGCGCAAACGATGTGCTACTGGCACGGCATGGCAGTGCTGCCATTGGGGTGAAACGTTGATGTAGCAAACAGCCAGCACTC
>JBFJYU010000163.1:0-7471 GCA_041622435.1 Thermoplasmatota archaeon
GAGGTACATGCCGAAGCAGGCGGCAAAGCGCAGGAACAGTTCCTTCTCGTCCGACTTGACGCGGTACTGCCTGGCGGGGAATTTGTTGAGGTATTTGTTGAGCGCCGGGTGGTTGACATCGTACATGATCGGCGTCTCGATCTGCAGGGCGCCAGCGTCGCGGCAGACGCGGTTGACCTTCTCTTCAAGCAGACGCTTGATGAGTTGTCCCTTGGGGAACCAGCGCATGTTGCCCGTGTCGCTGCCGGACTCGTAGTCCACCAACTCCATGTTTTGCATCATCTGGATGTGGGCCGGCTCCTTGGTGGCGGTCCGCGTCCCCTTGGCCTCGTACTCGTAGAACTGCTTGAGGCCGGGCTGGCCCTTGAAGTCAAACTCGTCGGCGGGCACGAGGTTGCCGTCCAGATCGAGGATGTACCAGGAGGACTTCAGCGACGCCTCTGCCTTCAGGGCCTCGGACTCCTTGACCTCCCCGGGTTCGTCGCCCGTCTCGTCCTCGTCGCCGGGCAGCACGTGCCGGCTGAGCTCGGAGAGGGGGTGTCCCTTGCAACTGATCTTGAAGCTCTTGTACCAGCCGAAAGGGCTGCGTTTGATTTCGAAGTCGCTGCCGCCTTCGCCGCCCAGCAGTTCCTGTTCCAGCATGGGCAGCGCCTTGGCGCCCGCGCTGGGCTTGGCGAGGTCCTCGGACAGGTGGGCGTACGGGTAGAGCATGATGCGGTTGGTCTTGACTTGGCCCGCCACGTCACGGATCTCCGCGGCCGCCTTGCGGACGCTGCTCTCCAGGTTCTCCTCGTCCACGGACTCCACCGTGACGAACGCGCACAGCGCCTCGTCCAGCCGACCGGCCTTCTGCTCGTCCGTCAGGTCCTCGGCGGTCTTGAGCGCCTTCTTCGTCGCCTCGTACTCGATGTAGTCCGAGTGGATCAGGAGAAGCTTCATGGACGGCCTGCGGACCCAGGCGCGGCTATAAAGGGTGGCGGCGGGCCGAAGGCAGGGTTGGAGGCCACCCGACGCATGCAGGAGACCGTGGTGGCCGGCCGACCCCCTCCCCACGATGGACGCGTCGCCGCGCCCGGGGCGTGTCGAATCCGATAGATTACACTGACGGCAGGCAACGTCGAAAGGCCCATCTATTGGCGCAAGAGTGATCGCCGCATGCAAATCGTCCTTCCGCTGACGCTAGCGGCGCTCCTGCTTGCGGGATGCGCGTCCCCGAATGCTCTCGAAGGCAGCGCCGACGCTGCGGACGGGAATCAGCCGCCCGCCTGGGCTTTCCCGGCCCTTGAGGACGCCACGATCCGCCCGGGGGCTGCAATCGAGAGCAACGGCGGCTTCACCAACGCCGTCGCGCAGGGCGACAACTGCACCGGCAACTTCGTCTTCTTGGACGCCGCCAATACGACGGTATACCTGGGAACCGCTGCCCACTGCCTGATGCCGGGCGCCACCTACCAGATCGAGGGGGCCGCCCACCCGGCGACGGTGGCGTACGACGCGCGCGCCACGATGGACGCCATCGACGAGGAGGACGTTGTGGTGCGACTCGTCAATGATTTCGCACTGCTGGAGCTTCACCCCGACGACGCCCGCAAGGCGCACCCCGCCATGCTGGCCTGGGGCGGCCCGGAGGCGCTAGGCAACTCGTCAGGCTTCGCGGTGGGCGACGCGGTGCAGTCGTACGGCGCCACGCCGCTGCGGCCGGGGCCCGAATCGCTGGATGCTCGCGAGGGAACCGTCGAGCGCGTCAAGCCGTGGTACTCGGTCCTCGCGCTGGAGGGCGGCCCGGGCCTTCCTGGCGACTCCGGCTCCGGGGTCCTCGTTGAGGGCGTCGCCGCCGGCGTCCTGATCCACCTGCACACGGCCGACCTGCCCGGCGCCCACGCCGGCCCCACGGGCACCAACAAGATGGTTCACCTGGATCGGGCCCTCGGTTATGCCGCCAAGCACGCCGGAGTGGACGTTCGGCTGGCCACCGCGCCCCTGGAGGCGTAGGCCCGGGCGCCAGGGCGGCCCCAAGGGCGGGAAAACGCGCCAAAACAGCCATGATCCACGTTAGCACGAGTCTCGACGAATCGGTTGCGCTGCGATGGGTTTACGATGGGCTGCGTATGCAACCGGTCGATGGCACACAACCACACACAGCCGACCACAATCTCTCAGCTCTTCCTGGTGGCCCTCGCCGCCTCCCTGATGTTGTCCAGCCCCGCCCAGGCAATCGTCGGCGGCCAAGAGGCCGACGAAGGCGAATACCCCTGGATGGCGGCCATCTACTCGGGCACCCCCTCCTCTGGCCAATACTGCGGCGGCACCCTCGTCGCCCCCACCGTCGTCGTCACGGCGGCCCACTGCATCGACGCCGTGTTCGGTGTCTACATCATCGACACCCTGTTCGGCCCCATCTTCTCCAGCGACGTGTACGTCATGCTGGGCAGCAACACCCTCGACCCGTCCGCGGGCGAGGAAATCCTCGTCGAAAACGCCTACGTCCACCCCGACTACAACGGCGGCGGCTCGGACATCGCCATCCTCACGCTCACCGAGGCCAGCCAGCAGCAGCCGATCGCCTGGGCCACCCCGGCCGACGCGGCCCTGTTTGCCCCCGGCACCATGGCCACCGTCACCGGCTGGGGCCTCACCAGCGAGAACGGCCAGGGCAGCAACGAGCTGCTTGAGGTCGACGTCCCCATCATGAGCGACGCCCAGTGCGAGACCTACCAGAGCATCGACGACGACGTCGAGATGTGCGCCGGCTACCCCGAGGGCGGCAAGGACTCCTGCCAGGGAGACTCCGGCGGACCCCTCATCGTGCCCGACGGCAACGGCGGCTTCATCCTGGCCGGCGTCGTCAGCTGGGGCCAGGGCTGCGCCCGCGAGGAGTCGCCCGGCGTGTACGCTGAAGTCGCGGCCTTCGCCGACTTCATCGACAACTACGCGTGAACAACGCATCAAACGGGGTCACCGGGCCCGGCACCAAGACCTTAGAAGGCCCGGCCGTTGCTGGCTTGGCTCAGCCCGGTGATCCCATGCGTTTGTTTCCTATTCTATTGACTCTTCTCGTCCTGCTTGTCCCCTCCGGATTATCGGTTCACGACCACCTCGATGCCGTGCCCGGCGTCGACTCGGCCATCCTCTTCTGCCCCGAAGACGAGGCGAACTGGAGCCGCGTGGTCACCAGCCTCCAGCAACCCGGCAACCCCGACGTGACGGTCACCATCCACGCGTTGTGCGCCGGTAGCGACCCGGGCCCCCTGGCGGACCCCGGCACCGACTGCGAGTCGGACGCCTACCGCCTCACGGGCTGGCGCTGGACGCGCCCCGTCAACTACGTCGTCGACCAGTTGACCACGCAAACGCTCGGCCTCGTCAATCCCGCCGCCGTGATGGCGGCCACCCAGGCGGCAGCCAATGCCTGGGATGCTGAAACGTCGGCCGACCTGGTCGGCACCGTCACTGCGGGCTTCACCGGCTCCGGCGGCGCCCTGATCTCCGACGGCGTCAACCGAGTCACGTTCGAGACCCACCCGCTGGCTCCGACGGCCGTGGCCGTGACGAGCACCTTCAGCAGTGGCGGAATCGCGTTCGAGTCGGACGCACGCTACAACCCCATCTGGGCCTGGAGCACCAGCGGCTCCGGCGGCGCCTTCGACTACCAGAACGTGGCGACGCACGAGATCGGCCACACCTACGGCCTGGGCCACCCCGTGTCCAACGGCGCCAACTCCTGCCTGACCATGTACGCGTTCGTCAGCGGCGGCGCCCTCAACGCCAGAACCCTAGGCGACGGAGACATCCTGGGCCTGCGCGCCATCTACGGCAGCTAGCGGCCCCGATTCACCGGCCAAACAGGGCCCGCTGGCGCGCGCAACGACCCCAAAGACCCCACAAGCAAGAGGTCCAGGCCCCTTGCCGGCAGCCGGACGCATTTTAGAGAGCCCCGCGCATGCAGGCAGGCCATGGGTTGGCTGGTGCCGTTGGGCGTCCTCATTTGCATCACCGGATCGCTTGCGTACGCGCCCGCCGGGGCAGCCGGAGGAGAGGGACAAATCGCGCTCCAGGGCTGGCCATCACTGGATGACGCGACCATCCGGCCAGGCGCGCAGCTACTGGTCGATGACAACGAATGCACCGCGAATTTCGTTTTCCGTTCGCCGGACAACGCGACGTTGTACATCGGAATGGCCGCGCACTGCGCCGCCGTGGGCGGTACCACGCAAACCAACGGCTGCGAAACGCCGACGCTGCCGCTTGGCACGCCGGTCACCATCCAGGGTGCGGCGCACCCTGGCACGGTCGCCTATTCATCATGGGTTCGCATGCAGGAGTTGCCCGAACTCGACCCCATCACGTGCGCCTACAACGACTTCGCGCTGGTGCGCATCGACGCGGCCGACCGGGTGCGGGTCCATCCGGCCATGTTCCATTACGGGGGGCCGACCGGCCTCGTGGGCGTGCCGCCGGAACCGAGCACGAAGGTCCTGACAGTCGGCGCGTCCGCCACGCGCCCGGACGAACCGCAATTTGATCGCCGCGAGGGCCGCGTCGTCTCCAACTCAGGCGGCGGCTGGTCGACGACGATCCTGACCGCCACTCCTGGCATTCCTGGCGACTCCGGCAGCGGCGTGCTCCTCGGCGACGGCCGCGCCCTTGGCTCCCTGTCGACGGTGAGCCTGGCGCCGGTGCCGGGAAGCAACGGCATCGCCAACCTGGCCAAGGCGCTGCCGTACGCCGCAGCGGCCGGCACCAGCGTGGAACTGGTGACGTGGGACCTGCTTGATGCTGGCCTCGTTCCCGTCTAGCCTCGATCATGCGATGGCACGACAACACCTAAGAGGGGGGAGACGCCCAGAGAGTGCCATGAAGCTGCTCGTCCTGGTCCTGTTGATGGCGGCGCCCCTGGCGGGGTGCCTGGATGACCTGCCGGGCCAAGAGGAGGAGCACGTTCCGGACGATGGGCTGGGCCAGAGCGTGCCGCGCCCGAC
Organism: Thermoplasmatota archaeon; assembly: GCA_041622435.1. Taxonomy (GTDB): domain Archaea; phylum Thermoplasmatota; class E2; order JACPAO01; family JAHFTW01; genus JBFJVP01. The sequence continues at coordinate 4,980 of JBFJYU010000163.1, forward strand.
GACGACGCCTCCGGAAGAGGTGCCCCAGGCATGGCCAGCGCTGGCTGACGCGACCGTCCGGCCCGGCGTGCAAGTCGTGTCCTCGGGGGGCCAATGCACGAGCAATTTCCTGTTCCAGAGCCCGGACAACTCGACGCTGTACTTGGGCCTGGCCGCCCACTGCTTTGGCACCGGCGAGGCGACGGACACCGACGGCTGCGAGGCCGGCAGCCTGCCGCTGGGCTCCCAAGCCGAGGTGGAGGGCGCCAGCCAGCGGGCGGTGCTCGTGTATTCGTCGTGGGTGAGCATGGCTGAGGTCGGCGAGGGCGACGCTGCCGTTTGCCGCGCCAACGATTTCGCGCTCGTTCAACTGGACGCGGCCGACCGTGCGCTGGCCCATCCGGCCATGCTGCACTTCGGCGGACCCACCGAGCTCGCCACGGGCGGCGCGGCGACGGGAAGCCACGTGTTGACGTACGGCAACACCAACCTGCGTCCGGGGCCGACCCAGCTCGACGAGCGCGAGGGCTACGTCATCGATACGCAAAATGACGGCTGGACCCACACGATCTACACGTTTGGTCCGGGATTGCCAGGCGATTCGGGCAGCGGCGTGTTGACCGACGACGGCCGCGCGCTGGGGATCCTTGTTACGCTGGGCCTGGCGCCCCTGCCGGGCTCGAATGGGGTCACGAACCTGGAGAAGGCGTTGTCGTACGCCAACTCTACCGCCGGATTGCAGGTGGAGCTGGCGACGTGGGAGCAGCTTGACTCCGGGCTCTTGCCCGTCTAAGGCGCCGCAGCCGGTAGCGGCGTGACTTCGCCCTGGGCGCCAAAAGCGTCTTTAGCGGGCCACGGAGCCTACGTGTGATGCGTTTCCTGCACGCGGTTGCCGCCGTTGCCCTGGCCGCCCTGCTCTCGGGGTGCTTTGCCAGCGAGTACGTCGAAGAATACCGACCCCCGCCGCGCAAGAGTGCCCCCGTGGAGGCGTGGCCCGCCGTCGAGGACGCGGACATCCGGCCCGGCGTCAACATCAACGTGGTGACCGGCGATTCCTCCGGCTCCTGCACGAGCAACTTCCTGTTTCGCAGCCCCGACAACGCGACGCTCTACCTGGGCCTGGCGGCGCATTGCTTCGGCGACGCCCCAACGGGCACCAGCGTCGATGTCGCCGGCCGCGGCGGCGCGGGCAGAATCGCCTTCAACGCCTGGGATCACGTCGGCGAACAGGACCGCTTCGACTACGACTTCGGCCTCGTCCAACTGAGCAACTCGGTGCGCAAGAGCGTCCACCCGGCCGTGCTGCACTTCGGCGGCCCGACGGCGATGGCCGACAGCTCCGCGGTGCTGCCCGGCACCAAGGTCGTCACGTACGGGCACAGCATCCAGCGCCCCCCCGCCGACCCGGAGAACCCCCGCGAGGGCTGGGTTGTGAAGAACGGCGGCGGCGACCCCGCCACGAGCGCCAACCAGATCCTCGTCTACACGGACCACCCCGGCATCCAGGGGGACTCGGGCAGCGGACTCATGACCGCCGACGGCCGCGCCCTCGGCGTACTCAGCCTCGGCACCACCAACCCCGCGCCCGACCAGGTTGAGAACCACGACATGCCGGCGCTCAACTGGTACGTGGCCCTCGACAAGGTGCTCAGTGTGGTGGAGGTCAACGATGGCCCCGCCGTCGAATTGGTGACCTGGCGGCAACTGGCCGGCCCCGAACTACCGATCTGAAAGCGGCCAGCGGCGCACTAAAATAGACGATCCGGAAGAACTCGCGTGGCGGGCCGACTGGCGAACGGGGGTGCCGCCACTCCCGCCAGGCCGGCGCGGGCGGGCCGGGACCCCCGCTCCTAGAAAAGCACAGCCCACCAACGCTTTTGAGCCCGCCACCGGCCTTCAGCGGCTGTGAAGGTGGCAGTGGTCCTCCACGGCGACGAGCCGACCCAGGAGGAGCTCAACCTCTTGCGCGCGTGCGAATCGGTGGTTTGCGCCGACGGCGGCGTCCGGCCCCTGCTGCGCGCTAACCTGGAGCCCGACTGCATCGTCGGCGACCTCGACAGTCTCAGCAAGGAGGACTACGAGTGGGCCGAGGCGATGGGTGTGCCCATCGAGCGCCACGCCCAGGACAAGGACCTCACCGACGGCGAACTCGCGCTCCTCAAGGCCTTCACGCTCGGCGCCAAGAGCATCCTTCTGCTCGGCGGCCACGGCGGCCGCACCGCTATGTTCCTGTCCAACCTGAACCTGCTGCGGCGCAGCCACGAGGCCGGCCTTGACGCCATCCTCATCGGCCACGGCGAAGCCATCCGGTTCCTCAGCGCCCCCAACGAGATCGCGTTGGCGGGCCGCACCGACCACATCCTGGACATCATTCCCGTCGACGGCGACGCCACCGTGACCCTGAAGGGCACGAAGTGGGACGGCGAGGGCCTCAAGCTCGCGCTCAACGAGTGCCGCGGCGTCTCCAACATGATCACGAGCGACGGCGCCCTGATCCGCGCCGACGACGGCAC
>JBFJYU010000164.1:0-7434 GCA_041622435.1 Thermoplasmatota archaeon
ATGGTTGGCGTCCTCGACGCCATCATCGAGGCCGTCGTCGTCTGTGTCGGGGTCGCGGGGCTTCAGGCACGTGTGCCCAACCTCCAGGCCGTCGGGCAAGGCATCGCCGTCCGTGTCCGCAGCCCAAGGGTCGGTGCCTTGCGTGAATTCGCACCGGTTGTCGCATCCGTCCTTGTCCGGGTCCCCGTCTGGCTCCTCGTCGAGATTTCCAAAGTGGCGTGTTTCCCACGCATCGTCGAGTCGGTCGCCATCCTCGTCGGCGCCGATGGCGACCATCGGTGACGTTTTCGAGGGCAGCGTCTCGAGCGCCGCCTCCGGGGGCAGTGCCGCGTCGGCGGCGGGCCGTTCAAGGGTCGGGGGCGTCCATGCGAACGCGATGGCGGCCACACCGGAAACGATCAGCAGGAGCCCGACGACGATGCCGGCCAAGGGCAACCATTTCCGACGCCGAGGGCCAAGGGCGGTAAAATCAACCACGGCTCCAACGGAGCCTGATTAATATCTAGATTTTTCGGTAATTGGGTTGGCTGCTTGCGGCAACGCCGGCGGCGGGGCGCGCGTTGAGCGGGGTCAGGGCGGCCAGGACGGCACTGGGCAGGGTGCGCCTGCTTGCGCCAACCCCTGCGCCCGGTTCTGACGATGCAGCGCACGGGGCGCCGTTTTCCTCCGACTAAAACCCCACGTCTCCCCAGAGGTCCTCGAACCCGGCCACCAGGTCGGCGGGAGGCTGGTACGACAGCAGCAACTCGATGGTCGCCGGGCGGTCGCGGAGCTTCACCCAGCGTTCGTTGCCGCGCGCTTCGCGTTCCACAAGGTCGGCTTTCTCCAGTTTCTTGACTTGGTACGTGAGGGTGCCGGGGCTGATGCCCATCGCCTCGGCCAGGTCCCCCATGCGGAGCCCCTCCTCGTGCTGGAGCAGGCGTGCCACCGCTTCGAGGGGGCGGGCGTGGCGCAGCACGGCGAGCTTGGCCTTGTCGGCCGCGCCGACGACCCCCTCCGACGCAGCAACGCCGTGTACCGCCACGTAATAGCGCACGAAGCCGCCGTCGCGCTGCCGGGTCAGGAGGCCAGCCCGAATCAGGTGTCGCAGGTGGTGTTCGACGCTGGCGGCGCCCAAGTCCAGTGCCCGGGCGAGTTCGCGTTGGTGCAGTCCGGGCGTGTCGGCGACGGCGGCGTAGACCCGCCGCCGCGTCGAGCCCTCCTCGCCGCGAGCGCTGGCGCCCAGGACCGCGACGTGCAGCAGGGTTGGCGCAAGACGGGCAGGGCGCAGCCGTTCGGATGCCAGCATTTTATTTCTTCACGGCGGCCAGGTAGACGACGAACACGCCTGCGGCGGTGAGGGTCGTCTGCACCGTGAGCATCCCCTGGATGCTGGCGCCGGAAAAGAGACCTGCCGATGTGGAGGCGCCGCCTGCCGCAAAGAGGGCGAAACCGATCGCTAGGACGCCGAGGCGGCCGGAGCGGCTGCGCCACCACGCCATGGCGGCGAGCGCCGTGAGCACGAGGGCTCCAAGGGTCAGAACGGCTGCGGCGGCGTTGAGCAGGGTACTCACGGGCGGAACCTCCGCCGCGCCTCGAAGCCGACGGCCAGGGCGGCGATGCCTCCCAGGACCGCGACCGCGTAGGCGGACGGATTGGCGAGCGTGAAGACAGGGATGAGCGTGACGCCCAGCACCGGGTCGTGGACAATCGAGGCTCCCTGCGGGTAGCTCCAGAAGAGCAGGCCGGTGGCCTGCTGCGGGTCGACCGAGACGTGGGCGCTGGCGACGACGGGCTGGTCGACGCCGTCAACGGTGACGTTGCGAACCCACGAGATGTAGGGCACGCGCTCCCCGGCGACGCCTGCCAGGGCGGGCTGGCCGGCGACCTGGGTGAAGCGGAGGCCGCCGGGGACCTCCACTTGCACGGCCACGGCGACCCGGGTGTCGGTGGCGGCGAAGGGGAAGTCGTCGAGGATGACGTCGAACTTGGCGCCCTCGTCGCCGGCACCATCCATGTGGAAGCGCAGGGTCACGGCGCCGCCGGCCGGGAAGGCATAGCGCACGTCCCGCACGTCGTCGGCGGAGGCGTTGACGATCGCCGGGATCTCGCGCAGCGGGAACCGTTGCAGGACCGGCTCGGCGAGGTCGTAGGCGCCGTCGCCGTCTTCGTCGCGGTATTCGAGGACGCTCTCCACCTGCATCTGCATGGGGCTCACGCCTGCCTGTTCGACCGACGTCGAGGCTCGGTCTGTCTGGAAGGACACGGCGGGGCGCTTGGCGACCGCCTGGTCCGGGAAAGTGCGGAAGCCGCGCTCGTCATCCTGAACGCGCCGTCCCCGGTTCGGGGGCTGGTCGTCGTCATCGTCGCGGTCGTCTTCCCGGTCGTCGTCGCGGTCATCAGCGCCGTCGCGATCGTCCCGCTTGTTGGGGTCGCCGTTGCTGTGGGGCGGCGGGCTCGGCCGGGTCTCGTTGCCCTCGTCGGACGGAGGCCGGGACGCGGAACCGTTGCCGTTTCCATTGCCGGAACCGGCGCCGGCGTTGCTCCCCGAGCCGCTGCCGGAGTTGTCATCGCCGGTTCGGTTGTCCTCGCGGGGCTTCTCGTCGGCGGAGCCGTTGCCCGAGCCTTGGCGGCCCGAGCCCGAGTTGCCGGAGCCCTCTTGCTCGCGTGGTCGCTCGTCGAGGCGATCGGCGTCGCCCCCGTCATCGGGTTCGTCGGCGCCGTCGGCCATGGCGAGGGGCGTGACCAGCAGAAGGGACAGCAGAAGGGCATTCAGTCGCATGGAATTGGGATGGTCGAGGGGGAAAAGGGTGGTTGGTTGTTGGTTGGTTCGTTGCGAAGGAGTCCCGGACGCACCGGGACCCGGAGGAGGGGAAGGGAAGAGGAGGCGGAGTGTGGCTGGTTGGGCTCGTTCGAGGGGGCTCCGGTCGCGCCGGGGCCCGGTTGACTGTAAGGAAAGAGGAGGTTGAGGGGTTGGGCATGGCTGGGCGCGGCGACGCCGCGACCCGGTGGGGGGGGGGAGAGGGTGGTCGGTGGCTGGTTGGCTCAGCGGGATGGAGGCCTAGGCGTCGTCTTCGGCATCATGCTCGTCGTTGCCGTGACCGCGACCCCGACGGTCCGCGTCCATGGGCCGACCATCGGGGCCCGCGTGGGCGCCGCGGCGGTCCTGGCCATGGGTGGCGTTGCCGGTCGCGTTGCCGTGCGGCCTGTTGTCGGTCTCGTTGCCGTCATCGCCGTCGCGGTCGCGGCCGGCGTGGTCGGGGCGGCCACGGGTCTTGTTCTCGTCGTGGCCCCGGCCGCGGCGATCATCGTCGCGGTCGTCGCGGTCGTGGTGGGCGCCGTGGCGGCCGGGCTTGCGGTCCTCGCAGAACTCCTCGACGGTCTCGTTGTCGCCATCGGCGCGGTCCATGAGGTACTGCCAGGGGCGGCTGGTGCCGTTGCCGTGCTGGCCGAGGCCGCCGTGGCGGTAGGCGTTGCACAGGCCACCGAGGGCGTGGTCGTTGAAGTGGTGCTCCTGTTGGGGCGCGTCGGTGACGTTGTCTCCGTCGCGGTCGTCGTCCAGGGCGTCCTCGATCCCGTCGCCGTCGTCATCGGTGTCCTCCACGTCGTTGGTGCCGTCGCCGTCGGTGTCCTGGTCGGACGTTTGGATCGCGGCGACGAAGGGCGTGTAGGTGCGGTTCTCCAAGTCGATGCCTTCATCGAGGCCGAAGTCGACGAGGATCGAGAACGGTTCGCCAGCACCCGGGACCTGGAAGTGCTGGGCGGCGGTGACCATGTTGCCCAGCACAACCAAGTCGAAGGATGTGCCGTTCTTGTCGGTGACGTTGACGTCACTGATGGTGATGCGGAGTTGTTCGTAGCTGCCGGGGCTGATCTCGAACTCCCCAAGCAGCGCGCGGGCGTCGCTGGCGTTGAGCGACAGCAGTTCGACGGTCTTCTCGCCGTCAAACAGCATCGTCCAGTTGGTGACGGCCGAGTACACCTCGGCCTGGGTGAAGGTGATGTGGACTGCGGACAACTCATCGGTCGGCGCGTCCTTGACGTACAGGTAACCAGAGGTTGCCTGGGCGCCACCGATGCAGCCGGACAGGGCAACGGCCACCATGGCGGCCGCCGAGGCGACGGCGATGGCGAAGCGCATGTTGCTGGGCGAGGGCCGCGGGCGCTTGGGGCGCTCGGTGGCGGGCGGGACCGGGTTGCTCATCAACACTGGATGGACTCGGCGGAGTACTTAAAGCGGCCCTGGCAGGTTTCAAAATTGGCCGCAAAAAGACGCTGGGTCAACAGGAGTGGGGGGCGCGACGGATGCACAGGAGACCTGCGAAGGAGCTCGGCCGTGCGCAGGCCGCCGAGCCGAGTGGGGAGTGAGTCGTTCGCTGGGTCGGGGGCGCGGCCGGGGCCAAAAAATGGGGCATGGGCAAGAGGGGCCGACGGGCCAAGAGGGGCAAAGGGGGATGCGTGGGGCGGAAAGGGAAGGGGTCGGGTGGAAAACGGGCGAAGGCGGACGCGAGCGATTAGGCGCTCATGTCGGCGATCTCGCCCTCTTCGTGGGCCTCCGCGCCGCTCTCGGAGTCCTCGACGACCTCAACCAGCGTCTGGCCGACCTTGGGCGTCATGCGCCAGCCCTGGGGGTTCTCCTTGAGGGACGCGTCCAGGTCGAAATCGAGGATGATGCGGGTTTCCTGGTCCGCTTCGACCGTGAAGGGCCGATTGAGCTTGAACGTCCCGCTGGGGACGGCGAAGTCGTGGCGCGCGCCGTCGTGGTCGATGCCGTACGCCTCGGCCACCATGATGCGGATCTGCGTGTACTTGCCCGCATCCAGGTCCTCTTCGCCGAGGAAAGCCGCGCGGTCGCCGCTGGCGTTCAGAAGGTCCACGTCGATGCCGTCGGCGTCCTCAACCAAGGTCATCCAGCCGGCCGTCTCGTTCTCCGATGCGTCCCCAGAGGCATGCACGCGCACTTCGGTGAACACCACGTGGATCTCAGCGAACTCATCGGTTGGGGCGTCCTTGACGTAAATACTGGTGGAGCCGGTGCCTTCGGCCGTGCAGCCGGACAAGGCAGTGAGCAGGACAAGCATCGCGGGAAAAGCGGCCTTGGCTACGTTCATCGGTCCCGAGCCAGGGCGCCTCGTACTTAAGGGAGATTCGGCGATCGTCAAAATGGCGTGCGGGGCCGGGCCGGCCCTTGCCGCGGAGGGCGTTACTCCTGCCCCAACCCTTCCAGCGTATACGAAATCCGTTGCGTGCCCTTGCCCTTGGACTTGCGGCCGAGCATCTGGAGTTCGCCGATTTCCTTGGTGTTGAGGACGTGGGTGCCGGCGCACGGGCACAGGTCCAGGTCGTCGCCGATGCGCACCACCCGGAGTTCCGTGACAGACTTGGGCAGCAGGTCCATGTTGGTGCGGTCCTCGGGCATGAGGGCGTTGATCTCGTCGCGGGTCATCGTGACGGCCTCAATGGGCCGGGCCGAACGGATGATGTCATTGGCGGCGGCCTCCAGGTCGCTCATCATCTCCGGCGTGAACTGGATCGGGTTGAAGTCAATGCGGCTCTGGCTGGCGTGGATCTGGTTGCCCACCGTGCGCGTGCCATCGAACATCTCGTAGGCCAGGCCGGACACCAGGTGCTGGGCGGTGTGCATGCGCATGTGGGCGTAACGGCGCTCCCAGTCGATCTCGCCGGCGACCGCGTCCCCCACGGCGAGGCCATGGTCGGGCCCGACCACGTGCTTGACGGGCCCGCGCTTGGTGACCTCCGTCACCTGCACCTGTTGGTCGCCGGCGGCCAACGTGCCAACGTCCCATTCCTGCCCGCCGCCCAAGGGGTAGAACAGCGTCTGGTCCAGAACGACGTAATCGGGCTTGGCCGCCAGGACCTTGGCCTCAAACGTCCGATCATAACACCGCTCGATCTCGCCCATGTAGAGCATCCGGGTCATGCGTGCCCATGGGCGGCCGGCCTAGATGACGGCTGCGGCACACACGCTATGGGCCGCCCCGAGCGAAGGACCTGAAAACGCGCCCGTCCCATTTCCCATCATGACCGACGTCGTCGGCGTTGACGTGACCCGTGGAGGATGGATGGCCGTGGAACTCACGGACCGCGGCGGCCTGCGCAGCAACGCCGCTATCCACGCCGCGTTTGCCGAAGTGATCGCCGGCGCCCCGGAGCGTGACGCCACCTCTGTGGGCGTGCCCATCGGGCTGCCCGGCAAGCCGGGGATGCGCCGCCGCTGCGACGAATTGGCGCGTGAACAAATGGGCGAGCGCCGCGCCGCCGTCCTGTACGCGCCCGCGCGCCCCCTCCTGAAGGCGCGTCAGTACGAAGAGGTGAAAGGCCATGGCATCAGCCAGCCGGCGTTCCTGTTGACGCCCATGCTGGCCGAGGTGGACGCCGCCATGGAGCCCCAGTTGCAGCGGCGCGTCTTCCAGGGCCACGCCGAGTGGGCGTTCCAGGTTCTCAACGGCGGACCGCTCAAGCATCGCCGCCAGCGCGTCGATGGTCGCCAGGAACGCATCGCGCTGCTGCGCCGCATCAAGGGCAACCCCTTTGCCGGCGTCATCGCGGTGCTCGAAACGAAGCCGTTCCCGTACCGCGATCTCGCGGATCCGAGCGACCTGGTGGACGCCTGCGCCCAGGCGTGGGTTGCGTGGCACGTCGCCCAGAGCCAAGCCATTCGCCTGCCGGCCACGCCGGACCCGGACTCCCGCGGCCTCGACCGGGCCATCTGGGGCCTGCCGCCGTCGGCGTGTCTTAACTAGGCCCCCGCGACCAGAAGTGCTTGCAGGACGGTCGCTGGGGTAGGGCAACCACTTCTACGCGATCTCGGCCAACTGCCCCTCGATGGTTGCCGCGCCGAGGCGCCCGTCAAAGGAGAGGTCGTGGCTGATGCGCAGGAACGACCCAAACCGGTTGCTGGAATCATAACAATCCAGCAGGCGGTAGGGGTTGTCCTGGCAGACATCGAAATGGTGGGAGGCCACCGGAGCCAGGTGATCCAGGCAAGGCCCGGTTGGCGGCGGGGTGCCGATGACGCGGTCGGGAACGGCCACCGATGGCGCCGTGGCCACACGGGTCAGGGTGACGCCGGTGCCGTCGCGCGCCACCTGGACGGCGGTGGGCTGCGTGCAGTACGTGCACGTGACGAAGAAGCCCGTGAAGGCGCAGTCGTACAGTTGTTCCATGACGCCGGCCCCGGCGTAGGTTTCCGCCGAGGCGGCGGGCAGCAGGAGGAGTGCGGGGAGGAGGGCAGCGAGCAACCGAACCATGGGCACGGCACGGAGCTCGCCGTCTTGGGCTTTTATGCCCCGGGCGCCGCCGTCGCGGCCGGTGGCGTCGCGGCGGACGCCGGCTCCAGGTACTCGACGACGTTGCCAAACGGGTCCTTGACGTAGGCGCTGCGGGTGCCGTCGCGGTGGGCCTGGGCGTGGCCGTGGGCGTCGGCGTTGTCGG
>JBFJYU010000165.1:0-7416 GCA_041622435.1 Thermoplasmatota archaeon
GTCGCGGATCAGACGCTGCGCCTTTCTGGGGATCTGGGCCTTCTCGGTGTGCGAAGTGACCCGGACACAGGTGGATTAAATGCCAACATCGTCGGCGAGCCAATAGCCGTGAAGTTGGATGAAAACGCATGGCGTGCGCCTCACGTGGCCGTAACTACAGCCGGGGCGGCGCTTGGTCTAGCGCTGTTAGTCAAGCTGAGCCTCCTGGCGCTCCGCATCCACGTTAGCAACCCGCTTCGTAACGCTAATCGCCGGGCGCTGGTTGAGTACATTGAACAACATCCCGGCGCTACCTTCCGGGAACTTTGCCGTGGAGCCGGAATTCCGACAGGCACGGCGCGTCATCACGTTGGCGTGCTAGCCCGCGAGGGGCTTATCCTGGAGCGCCAGCATGAGCAAACGCTACGCTATTTCCGAACTGGCCGGGGCTTCGAAGGCGACTGGCGCCACCAGGTCTTGCTGCGTGAGCCGCCGCTGCGTTCCATCGTTGTTTGGCTTGACGCAAACGGCCCAGCCTACCAGAAGGAGATCATCGAGGCGGCCGCCGCCTGGGGCTGGAGTCGAAGCACGGTGCAGCATCGCCTGAAACGTTTGGGCCGCGCTGGCATCGTTGGCGTGATGGAAAAAGGGCGCCTCAAGCGATACCAGTTGTTGATTGACCCTGGGATGAGCGCCGGGCCGTTGACCGTTTTGGAGGCCGCGGCGTCGAAACTGGCCGAAGGCCCAACGGATGCAATGACGTCCTAGAGCGCCGAGCGGTCGCACGCCCCGTTGGCACGGTGAGCGACAATCTCACCCACCGGTTTTCTTGCCGCCGCTACGGGTCCTCCGCGAGCACCCGTTCCAGGGTCGCTTCGGTGTCGCGGAGGTCTTGGCGCACGCGCCGCAGTTCGTCGCGGGACGCGGCCAATGCCATGGTAAGGCCGGCCAAGGCAACGCTGCCGACGGCGAGGATCAGGCCTGGATCGAGGCCGGCCCTGAGGCCTGCGGTCATCAGCATGGCGCTGGAGCCGGCCAGCATCAGGAGCAGGATTCCCATGGCGATCCATCCGAAGGCGCCACGCGTAGCGGGACGGCTTTCCGGTGCCGGGGGCGCTTGGCCCGCTGCCCGCCGGCGTACGTCCTCCATCTTCCAGGCTTCCTGCTCCAGGCTCACCTGGGGCCATGGGTGGATGCGTTTAGAGTCCTGCGCACCAGCCCGGCCCCGACCCGTCAGCCCTACACAATCGTTAAACTGACCTTTGGGTGCAATTTGTTCATGAAGTTCGCAGTGCTCCCGCTTGGTGCCATGCTGCTCTTGGCCGGCTGCCTGGGCGGCACGACATCCGAGGACACCCCTGGCGAAGGCATCGACTACGGCGAGGCCGTACGCCTGGTCATCCCGGAAGATCCGATGCCGGACGGGCCCGACCACGATCACACCGACCCCGCGGCGCACAAGTTCCTGTGGAATTATGATTTCAGCGCACGCGATCCGTTGCTGCAAAACGACGCCAACATCGCGGGCGTGCATGCCCTCGACCAGGCCGGCGGCCACTTGTTTGGCGCCGTGTACGGCAGCCACACGGTCGCCGTCGACGGCGGTTTGGCCATTTGGAGCCTTGAGGACCCCGCCAAGCCCGCGCTGACCGGTCGTTTCAGCGTCCCTGGCGCCGTCGGCGGCGATCGGAGCCTCGAAGTCACGGCCGATGGTAACTACGCGGTCCTCGGCACCGAGCCGGTGACGTGTTTTGGCCAGGTCAACCCGACGGCCATCAGTGTCTATCTGATTGACACGACCGACAAGGCCCTCCCCGTGCTGGCGGATGTGATCACGGTTGGCGGCGCCAACCGCGCCAACGTCGACACGCCGACGGGCTCGATCAGCGAGCACAGCATCACGGTTCACAACATCAACGGTACCGAGTACGCGTTCGTTTTCGGCAAGATCTACGAAATCCAGATCGACGAGTCGGGCGCGCAGTTCGTCCAGACCGGCGCCGAGATCAACGTCGGCCACGACATGTACGTCCGCGACACGCCTTGGGGCGACGCCTGGGCGCTGGCGGCCAACGGCGGCGGTGGGCTCCAGGTCTACGACGTGACGGACCCTTACAACCCGGTTGAGATCGGTGCGTGGGACCTGCCGGACCGCGACACGCTGGAGGAGGAGTACTACTTCCACACGGCCGATGTTGCGTTCTTCGACGAGCAGATCGTCATCATGGTCAGCAGCGAAGACTGGCTCGACCACCCCAGCCCGTTCTGGATCCTTGACGCCTCCAGCCTGGAGGGCGCCACCAAGTCCCAGGACCTGGAGTGGATTGGAACGTGGGCGAACCCGGGCGAGCACACGGCCATCGGGACCAGCTTCAGCCTGCACAACCCCCGCTTCAGCCACGATGGTGTCCTGACCATCAGCAGCTACCATGGCGGCTTGTGGCAGATGGATTTCCGCCACCCGGACTTCCGCAGGGAGCCCGCCGAGATCGCTTACGCGGTGTACTCCGAGGACAACCCGCCGCTGACGCAGGACCCCGTCCATCAGACGGTCGAAAGCAACCTGTGCGGCCTTGGCCTGACGCTAGACACGCCGACGTACATGGATGTCGAAGTGCACGAGTCTGGAATCCTGTACGCGGCCGACGTGTACATGGGCCTCTACACGTTCACGCCGACGGCCGACCACCCTCTCTTCGGGGATGGCGGACGGCTATCCGAATAGAAACGGGGAGTGGGGGACGAGCAGGCACCCCGCCTTGACGGGGCCCGGGCCGGGAGGCCGTGACTGGTTAGGGGCCGGGCCGGGGGACCTCGTCGCAGAACTCTTCGACCGTTTGGTCGGCCTCTTCAGCCTGGTTCTGCAGGCCTTGGAACGGCGGGGCGTTCTCCACGTTGCCGTGGTCGCGGCCGTTGCCGTTGGCGCCCCACGCCGTGCATAGGCCAAACAGGGCCTGGTCGGGCGGGCCGCCTCCGTTCGCGTGGTCATCGTCGTGGTGGGCGCTGGCAATGGGCAGCATCGCAAGGGCCATAAAAATCGCAATCAGGGGCGCACTTCGCATCGAAATACCTCTGATTCAGCAGCGGGAGGAATTGTTAGAATGGCTACGGTTGTGCAATCTTTTGGTTTCGCGAGCACCCATTAAGGTTCAACTGCAACGGTTTGGCTTCAGGTGGCGGCCCAGGCACGGTCGATGAGGTAGTCCACGAGGTAGCCGGGCCGGTCGGTGAGCATGCCGTCGACGCTGATGTCCACCAGTGGCTTCCATGCGTCGTTCGTGTTGGTGGTTCCCGCCCACAACTCGAGGCCCCGTCTCTCAGCGTCGGCGACCACGGTCTTGGTGATGGCCGGCTGGGTCACGACGACCGTGTCGGCGCCCACCCGTTGGGCCCGTTCGAGCAACGCGGCGGCTGGCGTCGTGGGGTTGGTGAAAAGCAGGCACGACGCGTGGCCCCAGTCGCGGCAGAACCGGATGCCTTCGTCCCGGAATGTGGCGATCGTGACGCGGTCCTGGTGGCCGCCGTCCCAGACGGTCTTGAGGACGGCCCGGCGTAGCGCGTCGGGGTCGCCGTTGGGGGCCTTTTGGTCGATGACCACCCGGCCCCCGTAGTGGGCGGCCAGGGCCAGCACCTCGTCGAGTGTCGGGATGCGTTCGCCGCCAAAGGAGGCGTGGAACCAGCCGCCGGCGTCCAGTTGACGCAGTTGCGCCAGGGTGTGGTCGCTCACCGCGCCCGTGCCGCTGCTTGTGCGCTCAAGGGTCAGGTCGTGAAACAGGATCACGCTGCCGTCGGCGGCGAGGCGCGCGTCGATCTCAATGGCGCCGGCGCCCAGCAGGAACGCCTTGTGAAACGCGGCGAGCGTGTTCTCGGGCGCGTAGAACGAGGCGCCGCGGTGGGCCACGACGAGGGGTCCGTGGTCCCTGGCCACGACGATGTCCTGGCGGGTGGTCTCGCCGTCGCGCAACTCCGGTTCGGCGCGGCCCGGCAGGTAGCCCGGCATGCGGGCGACGAGGTGGTAGAAGCCCCCCTCCAGCGACAGCCTGTAGGAACCGTCCGCTGCCGTGGTCGTTCGCGTGGCCGCCACCGTCGCCAGGTACGTCGCCACATTGTTGACGGGTTCGCGCAGGTTCTCGCTCTCAACGGCGACCGTTGCCCCCGCCAGCGGCCGGCCGGCCTGATCCAGGACCCTGCCCACGAGCGAGTACGGCCGGTCCGTGGCCGGGTCGATGAGGTCGACGGCGTCGTAGGTGTCCCCCGGAGGCGGCGCCTCGATGTCGATGGGGAAGGGGTTACGGTCGTCGAGGGCGGCGGGCAGATGCTCCGGCCGTCGCGCGTCGGTCATGCAGCCCACGAGGACGGCCACCAGCAACACGGCCGCGAGCCTGTTCACAAGGGGCCAGCGTCGTCCGGATAGATGATCTCGGTGGTTCAGAAGTCGAACAGCGACTGCTGGGCCGCCTTGCCTCGCGCGGCGCCGAAGCGGTCGAGTGCCCCCTCGACCCTCTGCTTGGAGAAGGCGTGCTGATCCACCATGAAGCTCAGGACGGCGTCCGCGTCGGGCCGGTCGAGGCGCAGGTCAACGTCGCCGACTTCGGGGGTTCGCAGAAAGATGCCCCGGATCGCCTCACGGTCACGCAGCGCCTGATCAGCGTCGAGCAGGGCTCGCTCCCAGGCGCGGTCCGCCGAGCCGGGGTCCGCCGCCAGCCGATCGAGGACCGTGTCCAGGTCGCCCTCCTTGCCAATGATCTGGATCGCCTTCTTCGGCCCGATGCCCTTGATGCCGGGGTTGAAGTCCGTGCCGACCAGCAGGGCGGCGTCCACGAGTTGCTCGCGCGTCAAATCCAGGTCGCGCAAGCACTCGTCCAGACGGATCTCCTCGGGGCTGATGTCCACCCAAACCTGCTTGCCTGGCAGCTTGCGACGGCCGGTGACGGCGAGGTTTCGGACCAGCCGGGGCGCCCCGAACAGCAGGCTGTCGAAGTCCTGGCTGCACGACGCGTGGACGACGCCCGCCGCGCAGAGGGCCGCCGCGTGAGCTTCGCCCTCGCCGGGGGCCTGGATCACGGGGATGCCCAGCGCGCGCAGCAAGGTCATCGCCTCCTCGGCCATCGTGCTGGTCAACCGGCTCGTCTGGCTCGCCTTGGTGCGGGCGGTCTCCAGATCGCCGGCGGCCACCGCCTCCTCGTACTGCTCCTGTGCGGCCTCCTTGCGCGCGGCCCGGGCCATCAGGGTTTCCGTCTTGAGCGGGTGCGGCTGGCCGTCGAACACAAACACCGGTTTGATGCCGGCCTCAACGAGGTTGGCGGTGCGGTAGAGCGCGCCGGCGAGGTGACTCGTGACGCGCCCGTCGCGATCCTTCAGGGGCGTGCCGTCCGGCTGCCGGATGCTACTGAGGAACTGGTACAGGATGTTCCATGCGTCAAAAGCCACCCACTGGCCGGCGTAGTGCTTCGGCTGGACGGGGTGCTTGGTGACGACGGCGCCGAGGTCGATGCCCACGCCACGGCCAGGGGCGTTTGGATTTGAAGCTGCGCCGGAGCGACTGCGCGCGACCAACCCGGCCCGCCCCCCGCCCGACGGCCTGCCCGCCGCCTGCCCGCCGGGCGGGGCCCCCGGCGTCTCCCGGGCCCCCGTGTTTCGCCTGGAGGGCCCCCGCCGACCCGTAAGAAACGCCTAAGCGGCCCAGCCTTTGTTGCGGCTTCGTGGCCGACTTCGGCGCTTTCAGCCTTCTCCCGCCTGTTCTGGCGATCGTCTTCGCGATGCTGACGCGCCGGGTCTATCAGAGCTTGGCGCTCGGCATCTTCGCCGCGGGCGTGATGGTCGCCGGCGAGCGCTCGTTTGGCGACGGTGCCAACCCGTTGCTGGCCACGGCGGCATCGCTAGCGGGCGGCGTCATGGAGGGGGTCACGTGGATCGTCGCTGGCCTGGCCGACTTCGGCCACGCTGGCGTGGTCGCGTTCACCCTGTTTCTGGGCGCGCTTGTCGCCGTGATGCAGCGCAGCGGCGGCATCCGCGGCTTTGGCGAGGCGGCGATGCGCTTTGCCAGCACCCGCCGCCGGGGCCAGTTCCTGGCCTGGTTCGTCGGCGCGGCGTTCCTAGCCATCGATGACTACTTCCACGTCATCGCCGCGGGCAGCATTTTCCGGCCCGTCACGGACGGCCTGAAGATCAGCCGCGAAAAACTGGCTTACATCATCGATTCGACGGCGGCGCCGATGGTCATCCTGGTACCGATCAGCACGTGGGTGGGCTTCATTCTCGGCGTCGTGGCGCCGGTCTTCACGGCCAACGGCGTCGAACGCACGCCTTTTGCGGTTTTTCTTGAGGGAATTCCGTATAACTTCTACGCCATCTCAACCGTGTTGTTCGTCCTGATCATTGCCGTGACCCGCATCGAATTCGGCCCCATGGCGAAGGCCGAATTGCGCGCCGCGAGGGAGGGGAAGCTGTTGCGCGACGGAGCCAAGCCACTCATGAGCCGCGAGTTGGCGGAAATGGAGCCGGCGCCGGGCGCCAAGCCCCGCGCGCTCAACTTGGCGTTGCCGGTGTTGTTCCTGTTCGCCGCTGCCATCAGCATGCTCTACGCGACGGGCTATGACGCGAGCGACCCGTCCCGGGACTCGTTCGTGGGGGCCTTGCAGAACGCCAGCGCCGAACTGAGCCTGGCGATCGCCAGCTTCCTGGCCCTCGGCTTCGCGATGGTTCTCTACAGTGCCCAGGGGGCGCTGCGCCAGGACGAGTTCCTGGATACGGTCCTCGACGGCTTCAAGGCCATGGTCCCGGCGCTCGCCATCCTCGCCCTGGCGTGGGGCATCGGCAACGCGGTCGGGCCGGTGGCGGACGGCGGCGTCGGCCTTGGCACGTACCTGGCCAGCGCGGTCGGCGACACCGTGGCCGTCGCCTCGATTCCCCTCCTTGCATTCCTGTTGTCCGCGATCATTGCGTTTGCCACCGGCACCAGTTTCGGCACCTTCGCGATCATGCTCCCGGTCACCCTCGGCCTGGCGGCGGCCAGCCCCGAGGCGCTCAACTGGTACGGACCCGTGCTGGCCGCCACCGTCGGCGGCGCCGTGTTCGGCGACCACTGTTCACCCATCAGCGACACGACGGTGATGAGCAGCATGGCCGGTCACTGCGATCACATTGACCACGTGCGCACCCAGTTGCCCTACGCGATGGCCATGGCCGCCGTCGCCGCGGGTGGTTACCTCGCCCTCGCCCTGACCGGTGAGCTGTGGGTTGCCTGGGTGGCCAACCTCGGCGTCATCGGCGCCGTCGTGGCCGTGGCCGCCGTCACCAGCCGCCGCCACGAACGGGCCCTCAACGAAGCGGAGGGCGCATGAACCGCGCGCTGGCCGTGCCGGTGCTCGCCATGCTACTGCTTGCCGGCTGCCAGGCGCCGCCCGGGGACACCGCGCCGAACGGCGAGGGCGAGCA
>JBFJYU010000166.1:0-7385 GCA_041622435.1 Thermoplasmatota archaeon
GCCGCTGGGTCGCCGAGACCCTCATGCCCGTTGTCGCCGAGATCACCGACGCGTTCCAGGAGGCGCGCGGCGACGACACCTTCTGGGCCGAACTGGAGGGCTGGAACCGCCACTACGGCGGCCGGCCCACGCCGCTGTACCACGCGCGCCGCCTCTCGGAAGCGTACGGGGCGCCGGTGTGGCTCAAGCGCGAAGACCTCGTCCACGGCGGCGCGCACAAGTTCAACAACGTCATGGGCCAGGCGCTGCTGGCCAAGCGGATGGGCAAGAAGCGCATCATCGCGGAGACCGGGGCCGGCCAACACGGTGTAGCCACCGCCATGGCCGGCGCCGTGCTCGGGCTCCCCGTTGAGGTCTACATGGGCGAGAAGGACGTGGCCCGGCAGGAACAGAACGTCTTCCGCATGAAGCTGTTCGGCGCCCAGGTCCACCCGGTCCCCAGCGGCAACGGCACCCTCAAGGACGCCGTCAACCAGACCCTGCGCGAGTGGTCCGCGGACCCGGACGGCTCGTACTACTGCGTCGGCAGCGTCGTGGGACCCCACCCGTTCCCCTGGATGGTGCGGGAGTTCCAGAAGATCATCGGCGCCGAGGCGCGCCAGCAAATCCTGGAACGGACCGGCGCTTTGCCCCGCGCCGTGCTGGCCTGCGTCGGCGGCGGCAGCAACGCCATCGGCTCCTTCCACGCCTTTGCCAACGACACCGCCGTCGAACTCGTCGGCGTCGAGGCGGGAGGCCACGGCGTTGCGACCGGCGAACACGCGGCCAGCCTCACCACCGGCCGTGCCGGCATCCTGCACGGCATGCTCAGCGTCCTCTTCCAGGACGATGACGGCCAGATCATCGAACCCCACAGCATCAGCGCCGGCCTGGACTACCCCGGCGTCGGCCCCGAACACGCCCACCTGAAGCACACGGGCCGGGTCCGCTACACCAGCGCCACCGACAAGGAGGCGCTGGGGGCCACCAGCGATCTCTGTCGCATGGAAGGCATCCTGCCCGCACTCGAATCCGCCCACGCCATCGCCGAGGCCAAACGCATGGCCGCCGCCAACCCCGGCGGCGACGCCGGGCCGCTCCTGGTGACCTTGAGCGGCCGCGGCGACAAGGACATCCACACCATTCGCAGCGCCATGGGGGACGCATGAAGCTCATGACGACCGGAATCGAACGCCTCAACGCAGCCATGGATCGGGCCCGCGCCGAGCAACGCGGAGCCCTGTCCGTCTACCTGACCGCAGGCTACCCCAACCCGGCGGCCAGCCGGGCGGCGTTCGACGCCGCCATCACCGCAGGCGCCGACTGGATCGAGTTTGGCATCCCGTTCAGCGACCCCGCCGCCGACGGCCCCGTCATTGAGGCCGCCGCCAACCAGGCGCTGGCCGCCGGCGCCACGGTATCATCCTGCCTCGCCCTGGCCCGCGAGTTGCGCGAGGCCCACCCCGATACGCCCCTGATCGCGATGACCTACGCCAACCTAGCGTACCAGATGGGGTGGGATGGCTGGGCCAAAGCCCTGGCGGAGGCGGGCATCGACGGCTGCATCCTGCCCGACGTGCCCCTTGAGGAGGCCGAGCCAGCCCGCGACGCCCTCGCCGCCGCAGGCCTCGCCTGGGTTCCCCTCGTCACGCCCACCACGTCCGCCGAACGCATGGCCGCCATCGCCGCCACGGCCACGGGGTTCCTGTACGTCGTCGCCAACGTCGGCATCACCGGACAATCCGACCCCGGACCCCTCGTTGAGGCCACTGCGGCCCGGGCACGCGCAGCGGCTCCCGGCGTGCCCCTGTGCGTCGGCTTCGGCGTGTCGTCGGCCGACGACGTGCGCCGCGTGCTGGCGGCGGGGGTTGACGGGGTGATCGTGGGGTCACGCGTGGTGCGGGAATTGGCGGACGCCGGCCCCGCAGGCGTTGGCGCGCTCGTGGCCAGCCTGGGCGCGGGCCTGACCGGCTGAAGCCACCGAAGCACCAGTCACAACCTTTTCCTGGCAGGTCCCAGGATCGCGCCCCGTGCCCGCGCAGGCCCACGCCGCACCCCCGCTCCCCGACCTGGAACCGGGCGACAAGGCCCGCATCGTGGAGGCCCTGACGGAGGCCCGGGAGCGCACGTGGCTACTCGTGGACCCCATTTCTGACGACGACCTGAGCCGGCCGGCGCTGTCGATTCTCAGCCCCCCGACGTGGGACCTGGGTCACATTGGCAACTTCGAGGAGCTGTGGCTGGTGCAGGAGCTCGGGCGCCAGGGTGAACTGCACGCAGGGTACAACGACACGTACAATGCGATCCTGCAGCCACGCTCCGAGCGGCCCAAACTCAAGCTCCTGGACCGGTCAGGTGTGCGCGCGTACCAGGACGAGGTGCGCGCCCGGACCCTCGCCATCCTGGACGGTGCCGACACGGGTCCCGGGGCTCCCCGCCTGCTTCGCAACGGGTTCGTGTACTGGCTGCTGACCC
Organism: Thermoplasmatota archaeon; assembly: GCA_041622435.1. Classification (GTDB taxonomy): domain Archaea; phylum Thermoplasmatota; class E2; order JACPAO01; family JAHFTW01; genus JBFJVP01. The sequence goes on from JBFJYU010000166.1 coordinate 2,455, forward strand.
TGCACGAGCACCAGCACCAGGAGACGCTGCTCCAAACGATCCAGGCGCTGCCCGCCGGGCACTACCGCCCGGCCATCGTGCGGCCGCTGCCGAAGCCTGCGCCTCGCCGTGCGCGGCCGGGATCGGGCCGGGTCAACTGGGTCACGGTCCCCGCGGGGTCGTTCCGGATGGGCACCTGGCACGGGCCCGGCGTGTACGACAATGAAGCGCCGCCGCATCCGGTTGATGTCGAAGCCTTCGAGATGGGCCGCTACCCGGTCACCTGCGGCGAGTACCTGGAATTCGTGGCGGCCGGCGGGTACGATGACGCCCGTCTGTGGACGGCGCCGGGGCGCGCCTGGCTGGCCGACGAGAAGCACCACGCGCCGCTCAACTGGCATCGCCGGGGCGGCCGTTGGCACCGGCGGACCCTGCTGGGCACCGCGCCGGTCGAATCGGTCGCCGACGAAATCCTCGTGCACGTCACAGCCCACGAGGCCGACGCGTACGCGCGATGGCGGGGCTGCCGGCTGCCAACAGAGGCTGAGTGGGAGAAGGCCGCACGCTGGAACCCGGCCAGCGGCTCCGTGATCGGTCGCAACCCGTGGGGCGACGAGCCGGCGGACACGGCGCGCGCGAACGTCGACCACCTGGGCTGGACCCCCAGCCGCGCCGGCTCCTACCCGCGGGGCGCGTCTGCCTGCGGCGCCGAGCACATGATTGGCGACGTCTGGGAGTGGACATCGGATGGCTTCGAGGCCTACCCGGGTTACGAGACGTTCCCCTACCCGGAGTATTCCGAGGTGTTCTTCGGCGGCGAATTCAGGGTCCTGCGCGGCGGCTCGTGGGCCACCCGCGCCACCTGCGCCAACGGAACCTTCCGCAACTGGGACCTCCCCATCCGCCGCCAGATTTTCGCCGGGTTCCGGCTGGCTCGCGACGCAGCCCCGGCGGCGGGCGACTGAGACCCCGGCCGGGCGCCCCAGGGCCCCTGCTCGCGAAGGCAACCTTTTGGCGCCCGGCCCGCGTCGCCGCGCCATGGTCCCGGAGGCCCGCCGTTGAGTTCGCTCATCACGCATGCGACGGCGGGCCTGCTCTACGGAATCTTCGCCCTGGCGCTGGGCGTGCGGGATCGGGTCCTGCGGGTGTGGTGGCATGCGCCGGGCCTGCTGGCGATCCTGGGCTTCGCCTCGCTGGCGCCCGACCTGGACCTCTGGATCGGCACCCATCGGCAGACGTTCCACAACATCTGGGTCCTGCTGGTGCTCCCCGCGGCGGCGGTGACCCTTGTGCATATCGACGCCCGCGTCCATGGGGTGTGGGTCCAGCCGGCCCTGCACGTGCTGCCCGGTGCCATCGCGTCGGAGCTCTGGTACGACCTGTTTGCCCCCAGCCTGTCCGGGTACACCGAGATTTTCTGGCCCCTGTCGTCGGCCGGGTACGAGTGGCCGGGCCAGGAAGTGCTGCACGTGGCCCGCAAGCCGGTCTTCGACGAGGCGAGCCTGCTGGGGCTGCTCGTGGTCTATTACCTCGTGCTGGGCCTGCTCCACAGGGCCGCCATCACCGCCGTGTGCGCCGTGGAGGGGCATCGCGCCATCGACCGGACGACGCACGCCGTGGGCACGGCCGCCGACCGCGTGCTGGGCGACCGCGCCGTGGCCCTGCGCGAGCGGGTCGAGCCCATGCATTCCGGTGTCCGCTCCGCGCTGCGGGACCGGCACCTAGCCATCGCCGGCGCGGCGCTCGTGCATGTCACGCTCGCGGTGGTTCCTGTCGTGTACGCCGTCTGGACCGGCCAGTTGGTCCGGGTCAGCTTTTGACGGGCGGCGCGCGCACCGACGGGTTGGTTCTTGTGGCAGGAGCGGGTCTTCGCGGCGCATGGGCGAGCAGACGTTCACAAGCAGCGGCGTCGTCGGCGACACGCGACGCGGCCTGCTGGACGAGCCGAAGTGGCTCTCCAGCCTGTATTTCTACGACGAACGCGGCTCGCAACTCTTCGAGGACATCTGCCGGACGCCCGAGTATTACGTCACGCGCACCGAGGAGGCGATCCTGCTCGAGAACCTGGACGACATCCTTTCTGCCGCTGGCACCAACGTGAGCCTGGCGGAACTGGGCAGCGGTTCGAGCCTCAAGACGCGGGTGCTGATTGCAGGCCTGTTGCGCCGGCAGCCCGGCCTGACGTATTGCCCCAATGATGTCAGCGAGTCGATGCTGTCGCAGACGGCGACGGACCTCCAGGGGGCCTACCCCGGGCTGACGGTCAAGCCCGTCGTGGCGGAATACGGCGAGGGGCTGCGCCAGATCGGCAGCCACCCGCACCGGCCGCGCCTGGTGCTGTTCCTGGGTAGCAGCCTGGGCAACTTCGAGCCGCAAGAGCAGTTGGAACTGCTGCGCCACGCCGCCGAGTGCCTGGGCCCCGGCGACGCGTTCCTGCTGGGAACGGACTTGGTCAAGGACCCGGCGGTCCTCCACGCGGCCTACAACGACGCGGCCGGCGTCACGGCGGCGTTCAACAAGAACATCCTCGTCCACCTGAACCGGGAACTCGACGGCGACGCCGATCCCGACCAGTTTGAGCACGTGGCGCTGTGGAACCCGCAGGCCGGGCGCATCGAGATGCACTTGGAATCGAAGCGGGACCAGACGGTCCACTTCCCGGTCGCCGGCTTGGCGGTGGACTTGCGGGCGGGCGAGCGCATCCACACGGAGAACTCGTACAAGTTCACCCTGGAGGGCATCGCCTCCATGGCCGCCAAGGCCGGGTTCGAGGCGGAAAAGACCTGGACCGACGAGCGTCAATGGTTCGCGCTGCACCTGCTGCGCCGCTAGCATGTGCCGCCATGCCGCCTACGCGGGCCCCGGAATCTCCGTCGATGAGCTGATCCTGCCGTCGAGCCACGGCCTGCTGCGCCAGAGTTACGCCGCCCGCGAGCTGCTCACCGGCGTCGTTTGCGCCGACGGCTACGGTATTGCGTGGTACGATCCCGACACCCGACCGGAGCCGGGTCGCTACGTCAGCCTCATGCCCGTATGGGCCGACACCAACCTGCCGAGCTTCGGCCCGCTCGTGCGGGCTCCGGTGGTGCTGGCGCTGGTGCGCAACGCGACGACTGCGGGCACGACGACCGAGCCTAACAGCCACCCGTTCGTGGACGGCCGGTACGCCTTCACCCACAACGGCTACCTGCACGACTTCGACGAGGCCTGGCGGGAGCATTTGCGCGAGCAGTGGATCAGTCCTGAGCGACGCGGCCGGCTGCGGGGCACCACGGACAGCGAATACCTGTTTCAGGCGCTGCTGAGCATCATGGACGCACTGCCGCGTGAGCCAGGGTCGCTGGCAACGGCGATGCAGACGCTGATTCGAAAGGTCCTGGATCACGGCCGCGCCACGGGGCTTGCGGCTGAGCTGAACCTGCTCGTGAGCGACGGCAACCAGGTGGTCGCCACGCGGGCCGGCACCCGGGAGCGCCAGAACAGCCTGTACCTCCTGCTGGATGGGGATGGTTTTCCCGGCGGCAGCGTCGTGGCCAGCGAACCGCTGGACGACGATCCGCGCTGGGAGCCGGTGGCGCCCGACTCACTCGTGGTGCTGACGGCGGGCGCGCCGCCGGTGCGGTTGCGCGCCTGAACCGCCGCGACCCCTTTTCAGGCGTGGCGGGCCTGCAACTCCCTGAGGGCGGCGGCGAGGTTTGAGCCTCCCGCGCGCACGGCGACGACCAAGTGGTAGAGCAGGTCGGCAGCCTCGTGCTCCAAGGTGTCTTCGTTGTCCTCGCCGCGAAGAACCGCACCCACTTCGCCAGCCTCCTCCTCAACCTTGGCGGCGGCAAACGCGGCGTCCGCGAGCAGCCTGTCCGTGTACCCGCCCGCAGGCTGGGCGGCCCGGGCGGCGGCCAGGCGATCCAGAAAACCAAGCATGGATGCCACCGGCTTGTCCGCGGCGTCGGACCAGCAGGTGCCCGTGTTCTCGTGGCACGCGGGTCCCGTCTGGCGCACCGTGGCCAGCACAGCGTCGCGGTCGCAATCGGCGCCGAGCGCCACCAGTTCCTGGATGTGTCCGCTCTCCTCCCCCTTCGCCCAGAGCTTGTCGCGGCTGCGGCTCCAGTACGTCATGCGGCCCGACTCCAGGCTGCGGGCCAGCGCCTCCCGGTTGGCCCACGCCATCATCAGCACCGCGCCCGTCGCCTCATCCTGGGCGATCACCGGCACGAGTCCGCGTTCGTCGTAGGCCAGCGAACCAAGCGAGTCGGAGGTGACGGGGTGCTTCACCAACGAGCCAGCGCGAAAGTGCCTAAAGGTTGCTACCGATGCTGGGGGGTGCGCCTGATACTCCCGTTTGTTGTGGTCCTAGCCGGCTGCGCTGCCTGGGGCGGCTTTTACAACGGAGCGTACGCCGACGCCGTCTACGACACTCCTTGGAACCCAGGCGCGGCGGCCGCCGCCATCGAACGCCTGGGTGGCGAAGCGTACGACATGCGCCACGAGCCCGATGCCTCAAGCCTCTTCCTCGGCCATGCGGCCCTCGACAACGAAACGCTGACGTTCGCCGTGCGGGACGACGGGTGGATTCTGCGGCAGGTCTTCGACGCCCCGGAAGGGGAGCGGCAGGTGGATTCCGAGGCGGAGGCCAAGGCGGAGCTGGAACGCGACCGCCTCGTCTTCGAGCCGGTCTTCACGCAATTGGTGGCGGCCTTCGACGCCGAACTGGGCGTGGCCCACCAGGAAATCCTGTGGACCGTCCGGTTCGGGGGCTCCTAGTCCAGCCGCACGTCCACGCCGGCGTCGGCCATCTGGGACTTCACGGCCCCGACGGTGGTCACCTGGTCGTGGAAGATTCCCGCAGCCAGCGCCGCGTCGGCCCCGACGCCGGCAGCCAGTACGTCAACCATGTGCCTGGCCTCGCCGCAGCCGCCCGACGCCACCACGGGAATCGACACGGCCGCCGCCAC
>JBFJYU010000167.1:0-7349 GCA_041622435.1 Thermoplasmatota archaeon
GCACGCCTTGTCCGTCAAGCGCAGAAGCGTCTCGATCTTGTCCGCGCCAGCCGCCGTATCCAACTGGAAGTGCAGGTCGACGCGCGCGATGTCGCCGGCGTCGTCGAACACCAAGTCACCGCGAAGGTCAACGACCTCAACCTCCACGCGCCGCTTGTCGGCCACCTTGCGCAGGGTACTCAACTGGCACGCCAAGAGGCCTGCCAGCAGCAACTCGCTCGCCATCGGGCCCCGATCCTCGCCGCCGTTGGCCGCCGGCTTGTCCTGAATGACAGTGTGATGGCGCAAACGAATCTGCGCGCTCACGGGGCTGACGGGGCGGGCGGTGCCGGTTTCGGTGTCCATGGGGCCGGCAGCGGGGGGCGGTTTTTCAGCCGATGGGATGGCGCAAAGGCATCGTTCCGGGTCCGGCGCGCCGGCAGGGAAGCGGTGCGTCCCGTTGGCGTCATCCCCGTTCGAGGTCTGGTGTCCCGGCGCCTGGACGATCGCGATCGGCGGGAGGCGACGTGTCAGCGCTGGCGAGAATGCGCACCATCCTCGTCTCCCTCCACCCGGTTGTGACCCGGATGTATTTGGGGGCCGCCGCGTCAAGCTCCGCGTCCCCGGTGTCCACGTGGAGCCCGGGAACGCCGACCAGTTTCTCTTGGGGGGCCACGACCCACACGTTTTGCCAGCCGATGCGGGCGAGCAGGTCGGGTCGCAGGACCTGGGTGCCGCGGCCGACGAGCATGCCCTGGCCGCCGATGGGGGACAGGATCACCCGCGCTTCGTGGGCGGCCATGAGTTCCTCGAGGCGGCGGTCATCGAGGTCCTTCTCGATGATCTTGTTGCCTTGCACGGCGTCGAAGCCGAGGAGCGTGGGGTCGCCCCAGAATTGTCGCTTGATGGCCAGGCAGACGCTGCCGGCCCCGATGATCGTGATGTCCGGTTCGCCCCACTCCGAGAGCACCTGCTCGATGATGCCGTCGAGGGGCGTCTCGACGGTCGTGGCTGCCTTGCCACCCTGGACGGCCGGGCTCAGCGGGACGCGCAGCGAGCCCGTCAGGTGAACGTCCAGGCGGCCGGCGCGGTACGCCTTTTCGTCCAGGTCCGTGGTGTCGCGCAGCGTCGTCTCAAAGCCGGGGAGCAGGTTGGCAACCAGCCAGGCCGCCTCGTCGAGGTCGTGGGCGAAGACCGGGCTCGTGATCTTGACGCCTGCCGGCACGCCAAGGCACGGGACGCTGTCACCGATGGCGCGGGCGACATCCGCTGCGGTGCCGTCGCCGCCGACGAAGCATAGCAGGTCGACCCGGGCGTCCCGGAGGGCCGTCGCGGCGGCGGCGGTGTCGGCTGCGGATGTGTCACCCAGGGCCAGATCTTGGTCGGCCAGCACCATCTCGGCGTCGGGCAGCGGCAGCCCCATGGCGCCCGGCAGCGTTACCCAGGTCACTTCGTCGCCGACGAGGCCCGCGAAACGCTCGGCGCGCTCGCCGGCGTGGGGTTGGTACCCGGCCGCGAGGGCTTCCTTCCAGTGGCCGTCGCTGCCCTTGAAGGCCCCGGGGCCACCGATGCCGGCCAGGGGGTTGATCAGCAGGCCCACGCGGAGGACGTTACCCCTCCAGCCGGTCCAGCTTGTGCCAGGTGAGGACCAGCTTGCGCGCCGCCACCACTTCGTCCAGTCGGGCGACCGGGGTCGTGTGGGGCGCGCCCTTCACGAGCTCAGGGGGTTCCGCGGCGATGGCCTTGACGGCGTCGACGAAGCGGTCCAGTTCGGCGCGGGTTTCGCTCTCGGAGGGCTCGAACATGATGGCCTCGGGCACGAGCAGCGGGAAGTACACGGTTGGCGCATGCAAGCCGTAGTCGAGCAGACGCTTGCCGAGGTCTCCGGCCGTGATTCCGGTTCGCTTCTTCAGGCCCGCCGCCGAGGCCACGAATTCGTGCAGGAAGCCATCGCCGTGGGGGAAATCGAGGGTACCCTCAAGGGCTTTCTTGACGTAATTCGCGTTGAGAACCGCGATTTCACTGGCTTCCTGCAAGCCATCGCCGCCCATCAGGCAAATGTACGTGTAGGCGCGAACGAGGGCGGCCGATTGGCCGAACCAGGCCTTGATCTGGCCGATCGACAGGCCTTGGTCATAGTCGAGATCGAAGTAGGGCCCGTCGTCGCGCTCGGTCTTGACAATGCGCGGCACCGGCAGGAACGGAACGAGGCGGGCCTTGACGCCGATGGGGCCGGCGCCGGGTCCGCCGCCGCCATGGGGAACGGCGAAGGTCTTGTGGAGGTTGGTGTGGACGAGGTCGAAGCCCATGTCGCCGGGGCGAACCTTGCCCATGATGGCATTCAGGTTGGCGCCGTCGTAATACAACAAACCGCCGGCCTCGTGGATGATTTTCGCGATCTCTGCGATGTCCTTCTCGAACTTGCCTAGCGTATTGGGGTTGGTGAGCATGAAGGCCGCCGTTTTGTCGGAAACAGCGGCTCGAAGCGCGTCCAAGTCCACGAGGCCGTTCTTGGCGCTAGGGATCTCCACGACCTTGTAGCCGGCCATGCTTGCCGTCGCCGGGTTGGTTCCGTGGGCCGTGTCCGGAAGGATCACCTCGTTGCGCTGGGCATCGCCGCGCGCCTCGTGGTACGCCCGCGCCAGCAGCAGTCCCAGGAACTCGCCTTGCGCGCCGGCGGCGGGCTGGAGGCACACGGCGTCCATGCCCGTGATCTCCGCGAGCCGGGCCTCAAGGTCGTGGAAGATGGCGAGGCTGCCCTGGATCGTGCCAGGGTCCTGCGCCGGGTGGAGCAAGTTGACGCTGGACCACCCGGCCACCTCGTCGCACGCCTTGGGGTTGTGCTTCATCGTGCACGAGCCAAGCGGGTACAGCGCAGTGTCGTTGCCGAAGTTCTTCTGGCTGAGCCGCGTAAAATGCGACACGGCCTGGGGTTCGCTGAGACCGAAATCGCCGTCGACGGGCGGCTCGTACCGCAGCGCCTCGGGCACCCGGGTCGCCACAGCCTCGTCGGCGGGCCCCAGGTTGGTTCCCCGCTGGCCCGGCGTCGCCTCGTGTACAATCAGGGGAACGTCGTGGTGCAGGACCATGGTTGAGCGCCGGGGCTCGGCTGGCGGCGCCGGCTCGGCAGCCGGGCCGTCGCGTCGCAGTGCTGCCTTGCGGCGCTCGGAGCCGCCGATGTTCATGCCACCACCTCCCGCTTGGGCAGCGTTGAGAGCACCGTTGCAAGCTGGTCGAACTGATCGTCCCCGTGGAACTCGGTGGCGCCCCACAGGACGCCATCGACGAGCCCCGCCTCGGCCGGCAACGCACGGCGCAGTTGCAGGCCGATGTGGACGCCGCGCTCGAGCGCGTGGACGTGCAGGTCATCGACGTTGCCGACCTCGGTGACGACCTCGTTGTACGTGGCGCCGCTGAACATCTTGTGCAGCCCCGCCTTGGTGAGTGTTTTTTCCAGACGCTCGCCAGCCGCCAGGTTTTGCAGCCCCAGGTCGCGCAGGCCGCGCCGCCCCAGCATCGAGAGGTGGATGGCGGCCTGGACGGCCAGCAGAGCCTCGTTGGAGCAGATGTTGCTCGTGGCCTTGTCGCGGCGGATGTGCTGTTCGCGCGCCTGGAGCGTCATGACAAAGCCCCGCCGGCCTTCGGCGTCGTGGGTGGCGCCGATGAGGCGGCCGGGCATCTTGCGCACGAGCTTCTCCGTGGTGGCAAACAGGCCGAGCAGCGGGCCGCCGAGGGCGGGTGCGCCGCCGAAGCAGCTCGCCTCGCCAACGACGATGTCAGCTCCGAGCTTGCCGGGAGGCGTCACGACGCCGAGGGTCGTGGGGTCGACCCCGAGCACCGCCAGGGCGCCAGCGTCGTGGGCGAGGTCAACAACCTTCGCTGCGTCCTGTTCGAAGACGCCGAAGAGGTTCGGGTTCTCCAGGTAGACGCCCGACACGTCGTCGCCGAGGCGCTCGCGGATGTCCTCCAGGTCCGCGCGGCCGGTGACAGGGTCGTAACGGTACGGCTCGACGGTGATGCCGGCGCCGCGGCTGTAGTTGGCAAGCACCGTCTGCTTCTCCCACAACAGGTTGGCGGGCACGAGGAAGCGCTGGCGGCGGTTGACCCGTGTGGCCATCAGCGCCGCCTCGCCCAGCGCCGTGCTCCAGTCGTACATGCTGGAGTTCACGACATCCATGGCCGTCACGTCGGCCATCAGGCTCTGGTACTCAAACAGCGCCTGGAGCAGCCCCTGGGAAACCTCGGGCTGGTAAGGCGTGTAGCTCGTGATGAACTCCTGCCGGTGCGCCACCGCCTTGACCGCCGCCGGCACATGGTGGGGCTTGAGCCCACCGCCAAGGAAGTTCGGCATGCGGTAGTAGGACTGGTTCCGGTCGAGCAGCGATTTCAGCCGCGAAACCAGTTGCCGCTCGGGTTCGCCGTTGGGCAAATCCAGGCCCCCTGCGCGCAGGGCACGAGGAATGTCCGAAAACAGATCGTCCACACTGGCCGCGCCGACGGCCGCGAGCAGGTCGCCAGCGACGGCGTGGTTGGGGATCAGGTGCACAGGGTCGGCGACGCGACCTTGATTTAAAACTATCAGGAGCGCGGGCCATCCATCCGCGACCCGGGGGCCCGTGCGCCCCGCAGGCCCGCGCGGCGCGCGGTCCGGCGCTCCGCCGCGCCTTCGCCTGGGTGGCGTTTGAACGAGCGTGGACCCACCTAGGCTGCCGGCTCGGCGTCGACGGCGTGTGCGTCGCGCAAGTGGCGGCGGCGAATCTTGCCCGTCACCGTCATTGGAATGCCTGCGACGAAGGCGACGTGGCGGGGCTGGGCGTGGGCGCCGAGGCGATCGCGCACGAAGCGTTGCAGGCCGGCGGCCAGCTCATCGGAAGCGGCGTGCCCCGCGTGCAGCCGAACGAAGGCCTTGACAGCCTGACCCCTGGCCGCATCGGGAACCCCAACAACAGCGCACTCGGCGACGGCCGGGTGGTGGAGCAGGCACGCCTCGATTTCGGCGGGACCCAGCCGGTAGCCGCTGCTCTTGATGATATCGTCGGCGCGGCCCAGGTATTCGAGGAGTCCGTCGGGGCGCTCGCGGACCAGGTCCCCCGTGTGGAACCAGCCCTCGATCAGGGGAAGATCCGGCGGGCGATGGGGACCCCGCCAGTACCCGAGCATCAAGGTGGGGCCGCCCGCGCCGACGACCAGCTCGCCGTCCTGGACCCGGACCTGATGGCCGGCGAAGGGCCGCCCGAGGACACCGGACGGATCGCCGGGGCCGGTGCCACACAGAAACGCCGCTTCGCTCAGACCGAAGACGTTGCACACCGATTCGGCCAGGTTCGCCGCCGCCCAGTCGGCCACGGGCGCCGCCAGCGGCTCGCCGGCGCAGTGGAGGGCCCGCAGGCGCGGCTCCGGCGCGGCTCCCGCAGCGGCAAGCGCCTTGACCGCCGTCGGTGGCATGAACGCGTCCGTGACATCGTGCTGGACCCAGAGGCGCAACATGCCGTCGAGGTCAAGCCGACCGTCGCGTTCGTGGGCCAGTACCGGGCAGCCCGCTGCCCACGGGCCAAACAAGGAGTCCAGCAGGCCACCGATCCACGACCAGTCGGCCGGCGAGTAGAACAGCGAATCCGGCCCCAAACCGGGGTGAGTCGCCCGCAAGCCCGGCAAGCGTCCGTCAAGAACCCGGTGCGGCAGCAGGACGCCCTTCGGCTTGCTCGTCGTGCCTGACGTGTATACCAGGAAAGCGGGGTCGTCGGCTCCAACGGCGGCGTGGTCTGCCGGGGCGAGCGGTGCTGCGGCCTGCCAGGCGGCCGACACGGCCGGCGCATCAACAAAATGCAGCGGCGTATCGGGCCGGCCAGCAAGGGCCAGCGCCTCTCGCAACACGCCCTCGTGCGCCGCCAGAGCCACGACGAGCGCGGGCTGGGCGTCCGCCAACCGCACGGCCAGCCCATCCACGCCAAACAGAGGCGACAACGGCGTGGAGATGGCCCCCAGCCGACTGCACGCCGCGTGCAAAACCGGCGATTCGACGCGTTGGGGCAACACCACGACGACGCGGTTGCCCCGGCCGATGCCTTGGTTGGCGAGCCACGACGCCACGCGGCGCGATGCTTCCGCGAGGTCGCCGAAGGTGTGCCGCGTGGCTTCGCCAGCCGGATCGACGGCGACGAGCGCGAGTTGATCGTCGGCAGGTTCGTCGAGGATTGCGTGGACGGGGCGGAAGGTCAAGGGCCGTCGGACCGAAGGCCCGATGGTGAAGGTTGCCGTTGGTCGCGAGCTCGGTTAGTCCAGGCTCTTGATCCAGACGGCGCCGGCCGGTCGGGGGGATCCGCCCCCCTGTTGGACCGCGCGCGGTTCGCCGATCATGAGCGTGTCTCCGTCGAGGTCCAAAGCGTCGCCGTGGTGCACGTCGTACCAAACAGCCGGAGGGCGGCTGTCGCCTTGCCACTGCCAGCCGGTCGCCGAGAATTCGTACACGTGGACGGATCCCACGCCGAACGCGTAGTGAGCCCACTTTTCAAAGGGGGCACCCACGACGGCGCGGGTATCGGACAACACGACGGCGGCGCCAAAGTGGCTTTGCCCGCTGACTTGCCCCGTGTTCAATTGGGCCGTCAAAGCCCACACGCCTGCCGCGCCTTGGAAGATGTAAGCCTGGCCCGTACTGCCGTGATCCGTCCTGGCGTAGCGATCGCCGACGAGCAGCGTCGGGATGCCGGCGACCGTCGCCACATCCACTTCGAACGCGGTGAAGAGGAGGTTGCTCTGGGGCCGGGGAACGACAGCAAGGCCAGCCGACAGCCAGACATCGCCGACACGTTGGAAGAGACTCACGTACTCCGCGGGAAGGGTGCCGATGGCGGTCGAGACGGCCACCAGATCACCGTCAACGGCCACGTCCGCATCGTAGCCGCTCGCGAAGTTGGGGGGTGGCACCTGCGGCCCGGCGGGCAGTCGCGCTTGCTGGACCCAGGTGCCCGTCGCGTCGCGCACAAAAACGTAGGCGGCGCCGGTAAGGCCGAGCTGTCCCGCACCAAGCGATTGCTCACGGCTGGCGCTGACCACGACGGTGTCGCCGTCAAGATCCACGTTGGCGCCGAAATGGCCAGGCTCGTCCGGGAAGTCGGACCGCAGAGTCGCCGTGTGGGTCCACGCGCCGTCGGCGCCGCGCTCGTACACGAACACTTCGCCATTCTGGCTGCCCGGCCTGGCAGGGTAGGGTTGGCCGATGACAGCCATGGAGCCGTCCATGGCAAGCGATTCGCCAAATTGGCCCCAGCGCCGGGGCTCCGGCGACGTGAGGATGTCCTGCAACTGCCACTGGCCACCATCCTTCGCGTACACGAAGACTTCGCCGGCGCTATTGCCGTTGATGCTGC
>JBFJYU010000168.1:0-7284 GCA_041622435.1 Thermoplasmatota archaeon
AAAAAACAGGATAGGCAAGGGTAGGAAACGAGAGGAAAGGAAGAGGCGTGGAACGGATTACACGAGCGGGTCGTGCATGCTGAAGCGCCAGGTCCACACGTTGCCCGAGCCACCCAGCACGTAGCCGCCGGGAGCATCGTAGTAGAAGCTGGCCGGCGGCTCGCCAAGCGCGGCGTCGCCGGTGCCCACGTTCTTCCAGCGCTGCGCGTAGATGTTCAGGTCAAAGTTGCGGAAGTCCGTCATGTCCCAAACAGCCGTCATGCCGGTACTGTCGGCGGGGGCGAAGCCGTGTTCGCCCTGGCCGCGCACATGGATATCGTCCACGCGGCTGTCAACCAGCGGGTGGGTGGTCGGCGTCCAAAGGCTGGGCACCGACAAGTGGGTCTGGGCGCCGTAGTACGTCGGCATCGGCCAGGCGGCGTTCAGGTCGCCGAGGCCGGGCAGGCCACCGGGCACGGCACCCTGCGCGGGCGTACCCGTGTCGGGGCTCGCCGAGGTGAACTCCTGACCGCGCAGGTGGCGGATGTTGCCCAGCACATCGTAGATCAACTGCCAGACATCGTTGTCCGTCGCGCGGGTGGCGATGGAACCCGCCATCGGCGACGCCGCCAGGGCGTAGTCCGCATCTGCGGCCACCGGGATGTTCGGGAAGCTGATGCCCGGAATCGGGATGCAGATGCCCCAGAACCAGTAGCAGTCAATGTACAGGTCCAGGACGAGGGCAAAGTGCAGGCCAACGATGTCGGTCGTCTTGTGCATGTCCAGGCCAAGGTTGAGGAGCAAGTCCGCCACGAGGCGCAAGCAGATGATGCCGCGGTTGCAGCCGACGACGCCAATGCCAGGGTAGAGCCCCAGTTGGATGTCGTGCGGGAGCGGGAACATGTCGCTCTCAACGAGGCCCGCCGCCAGGTAAGCGGTGGTCAGGGGCACGATCAACTGGTTGAACTCGGACTCTCCCCAGTGGGCCGACAGCGGGATCGAAGTCCCGGTGACATCCTCAACGGCGTCGGTCAGGATCTGCAAGCCTGCCTGCGCGATCGCCAGGGTCTGCACATCGGTGCCCTGGGTGTCGCGCAGGAAGCGGAACAGATCGAAGGCTTCCATGTCGGTGAAGGCCTCGCCGCGCTGCATGCGGATCAGCAGGTCGCGAGCCCCTTGGAAATTGAGGTTGGACGGCTGGTCCACGATGGCCCGCAGGCCCTCCTCGTTCTCGGGTTCGTACACCGTCGCCCACTCGCCCATCGTGGGCTCCGCCACCTCGGCGGCGGTTACGATAGACGACAACATCGGCGCTAGCAACAACAGCCCCATGGCCAGGGGCATGAATTTCTTCTTAAGCATATCAACAACCAACTCCGTTTTCAGAACCAACCACTGGGCCGGGGGCCCAACGCCCAGCCATTGGGCTGGCCCCGGTAAACCATTTCGGCCGGGCAAAGGAAGGCCAAATGGGCCCCAGGCCAGTGAAAGGCCCCGGGACCGCCCCCTCACCCTTAAAAAGGACCCCCAAGTAGGCGGCCCCGCGGCAGCAGTGCGCTGCCGACCCGGCGAGAGGCGGGGACTAGGTGGGGGTTAGGCATCCCCGTACGCGTAGTCTAGAGCGCGGCCGAAACCCTGTCGTCGTAGCGGGATTCGCTAAGGAGCCTTCGTCTCTACAATGAAACCTTGTCCTTCGAGGTTGGCGGTGGGTGGATCCTTTCCGGAAGGAAAGGCGAAACCCTTCGACGCGGGAATCGGGTCAGGCCCGGAAGGGAGCAGCCTCACCGTGAACGACTGACGTTTGAAGGAGCGCGGGGTGGAGGAACACGAAGGGGTACTTCTGGTGGGTTCTGAGTGCGGCGATGGGAGCGTCCCCGCCCGCCAAAGGGCGTGCGGAGCCGATGCGGCCCGCGCCGCCGGCGCCACAAGGCCATGATTTTCGAGTCCCCGGACAGCCCTGCGCCCGCTGCGGGGTAAAAAGGGCTATCCGTGTTGCCTGCGTCCGGGACTCCAATGCCGCTACTGCGATGCTCCAAGTGTGGCTCGGACTCGGGCTTCATCATCCAGACGCAGAGCGGTGGAACGTTGGAGGTCCCGGGCAAATTGTCCACGGACCGGATCCGCAAATCTGTCTTGGTCACCTGTACCTACTGCAACAAATCGTGGGACTACGTGCCGCTTTCCGTGCACGACAAACGTCTCGACGACCTAACGCAGCAGACCGTACAGCACTGAAACCAGGCTTGCGATACCGATGGGCCGCCGCTTGTGCCCAGCGTAAGCTTGGCGCCTTAGACACTCTCCGGACCAGCTACGCGACGGCCCGGGCGTGAATCGATGATCCGGAGCCCAGCAGGGCCGCCTGGAACTCGGCCAGCCGGCGCAGACCCGTCACGTCTTCCTTGAAAAGCGGGACGACGAGCAGCGGCACGTCCTTCAGGCGGCTGGCCAGATCGTTGAGGTGTTCGACGTTCATGGCGCGGCGCACCTCGCCGAACCGGGCACCGTCCACGAGTGCCTCAACGAGTTGTTCCGAAACGCCGGTGGCGGCGGCCGTCTGGGCTGCGAACTCCTTTCGGCGCCCTTCGTCGTCGGCCAGTTCGTCAAACGCGGCGCGCTGGTCCCCGAGGACATCGGGTTGCATCTTGTTGACGACGATGTGGGTGACGTTCATGCCGAGGTCGCCTTGGACTTGCTCGTAGAGGTCGATGGTTTCCTCGACCGGCATCCGCTCGGCCAGTGTGACGAGGACCAAGGCGGACTCGGTGGGGTCCGTCAGGAACTCCCGGATGCGGGTCGCCTCGTTCTCGATGTCGGTGAAGATCTTCTCGAAGTCGATCTCCGGCGGGCCGCTGGAGCGCTGGTCCTTCTTCTTGAAGACATTCTGGACCTTCTTGGCCGTGGAGCTGAGTTGCTGCCACACCGCGTAGCCCTTGAGCGCCCACTTGAGGACGCTGCGCTCACTCATGAGTTCCTGGATGGTTTTGGGTGCCCAGAGGAAGCTGAGCGCGTGGCCGGTGGGCGCCGTGTCGACGACGATGACGTCGTACTTGCCCTCGCGGCGCAGGTCGTTGAGCTTGCCGATGGCCATCAATTCGTTGAGGCCCGGCATGTAGTTCGTGACGTACCTGAACATGGGGTGTTCGGTCACCGACAACCCGGGGACCTCGCGTTTCAGGTGCTCCTTGATGACCGCCTCGGGGTCAAGCATCAAGGCCGT
Source organism: Thermoplasmatota archaeon (assembly GCA_041622435.1). Classification (GTDB taxonomy): domain Archaea; phylum Thermoplasmatota; class E2; order JACPAO01; family JAHFTW01; genus JBFJVP01. The sequence continues at coordinate 3,200 of JBFJYU010000168.1, forward strand.
CAGGTTGGGTTGGATGGGCAATTCCTCGAAGCCGACGTCGATGCCGAGCGAGTCGGACAGGCGCTTGGCCGGGTCGACGGTAACCAGGAGCGTCCGGCGTCCGGCCTTGGAGAGCGCCAGCGCGGTGGCGCTGCTGCATGTGGTTTTGCCGACACCGCCCTTGCCAGCGAAGATGACGAGGTTGCGGCTGAGAAGCTCCTCCAGGGGCTGGGCCATCGGGGCCGCCGACGCGGCGCTCTTTCATGAAGGCTTGCAACCGGTGGGCAAACGGTCAAGTCGGGCCGTCCGGTGGACACCAGGTGACTCGCCGGCAGCCCATCCCTCCGGCGCTGATGCTTGCGTGCCTGCTGGCTGGGTGCGCGTCGGGGCCTCCGGCTGCCCTGGAAGCGGCGGAGGCGACAGCGTGGACGTACGGGCCGGCTACCGCTGGGCAGGCTCCGCTGGAGCTGGACCGCGGGGCGCCCGCCGCGGAGGTGCGCTCGGCGGGCCGGCCCGCGTGGGAGCCGACGCTGGGAGTCCATGACGGCCGGGTTTTCCTGTCGACGTTCCCGGGCCGAATGCCGGCCGACGCGTTGCTGGCGCGCAGCGACGACGGCGGGCGCGCCTGGGTGGATGTCACGCCCCGCGCTCCGGTCACGGGCACGCCGATTCCGCCAGCCACGTGGGACCCGTACGTCCACGTGGACCCGGACACGGGCCGCATCTTCCTGCTGGATCTGCAAGCAGCGTTCCTGTGCAGCACGCTGAGCGTCAGCGATGACGCCGGCGCGTCCTGGCTCACGAACCCGCTGGGGTGCGGCCACCCTGTTGGCAACCACGATCATCCGACGCTGTGGACGAGTCCGGCACGGGGCGTCGCCCCTGTGGGGTACCCGAATTTGGTGCATTTCTGTGTCAACCGGGTGGCCGACGCCGCGTGCGCCGTGAGCCACGACGGCGGCCTCAGCTTCGGCGCGCTCAGCCCGGTCTTCGGGGGCTACGAACCCGGGCGCCGCGAGCCGGGCATTTTCGGCGTGCCTGGGCTGTGCGGCGGGCTCACGGGGCACGGCACCGCCGGCCCCGACGGGGTCCTGATGCTGGGCCGCGCGGCGTGCGGCAGGCCCGAAGTGGCCGTGAGTGGCGACGACGGCCTGACGTGGCTCGTTCGCGTGGTGAACACGGACCACCCGCTGCCGCCGCTGGAGCACGAGGTCAGCGTGGCGATCGACGCGGCCGGGGTGGCGTACGCCGGGTGGATCGACTCCGAGTATCAGGCGCGGCTGTCCGTCAGCGACGACGGCGGCCGGTCCTGGGGTGAGCCGATCCAGGTGCTGCCTCCGGGCATCCACCGCGGGTCTTTCCTGAGCGTGGCCGCCGGCGACGCGGGCCGGGTCGCCCTGGCCTTCCATGGCACCCGCGCCCAGGCGCATCCCGACCTCTTCGTCGGCGACGAGCCGTGGCACGCGATCCTCGTCTCCATCGTCAACGCCAGCACGGATCCCACCCTGTACGCGGCGCAGGCGACGCCCCCCGACGATCCCCTGGTCAGGGGCTTGTGCGGCGCGTGGCGCTGCGACAACGTGGGAATCGGTGACTTCAACGACGTGGTGATCGACGAGGACGGGCGCACGTGGGCGAGCTTCGTGGACGTGTGCAACGACTCCTGCGCCGAGCCCGACGGTTTCGACAACGAAGGCAACGACGCCGTGGTGGCCCTGATGCTGGACGGGCCGGCACTGCGGGGACCCGGCGCCCTGGGCGAGGGGCCGTGACGGAGCGGCACCCGCGGCGAATGCGGACGTGATGCCCGAGGGCCCACCCGTAGGGGCAAGCCTAGGCCCCCGGCGGCCAATGATGGGGCGCCGCTCGTCGAATCGTTTCTGATTCCCCTGATGAAAAACGTGAAGACGTCGGCCAGCGTGGGTTTTGCCGTGCGCCCCGGAAGGACGAACTGGCCTGGCGCTTTGGTGGTCGTGGTCTCACTGGCGAGCGGCGCAGGACTTGCGGGATGCTTGGCAGCCGACGGCGCATCGTCGGCAGACCTTGAGGCATCCCAGCCACTAGGTGGCCCGTTGGAGTACCGACCGGGGCAGCCAAACGGACACCCAAGCAGTGCAGGCGCGGTCCACTTGCTACCCACGGGCCTTCCGGCGGAAGCCCCCTGGCTGGCCGAACACGCGGGCGTACTGTACATGTCGAGCCGGGGCGATAAGTTGACCCCTTCCCGCTTACTGGCTCGCAGCAGCGACACAGGGCGGAGCTGGGAGGACGTCAGCCCACGCACACCCGCCACAGGGCAACCAATGCCCCCCGTTTCCTGGGGTGCCCGCGTCCACATCGATGCGGATACCGGGCGGCTGTTCATGATGCAACAGCAGACGGGCTGGTTCTGCAGCACCCTATCTATCAGCGACGACGGCGGCGCGACTTGGCTGACCAACCCGCTAGGTTGTGGTCACCCCGTCGGGCCCCAATACTCCGGGATCGTTTGGACCAGCCGGCCGGCCATTCTCCCGACCGTTGGCTATCCAAACCTCGTCCATGTCTGTACCAGTCGAATCGTGGATTCGGCATGTGCGACGAGCCTTGACGGTGGCCTCAGTTTTGGGCCCCTCCGCCCAGTTTTTTCGGGCTACGACCGTGGAAATTCCGACCCTGGCATCGCCGGGGTGCCGGGACTGTGTGGCTTCCCACCTGGAGAAGCGGTTGCCGGCCCTTCCGGGTTGCTTCTCATCGCCCACTCCGCCTGCCAGACACCCGAAGTGGCGATGAGTCGGGACGACGGCCTGACCTGGACGCTCCACCGTGTGGCACCTGACCATCGAGTCGCGCGGGCCGCCGGCCACATGGCCGTCGCCATCGACGAAGCGGGGACGCCCTACGTTGCCTGGATTGACGAGGCGAACGAAGTTTGGATGGTGGCGGGCAGCGACGGGGGGCAGCGGTGGGGCCCACCGTTTCCGTTGTTGCCTCCAGGATGGCCGCAGGGCACGCATGTATCACTCGCGGCGGGAGCCGAGGGGCGCCTCGCTGTGGCACTTCAGGCGACCATGGAGCCGCTTTCGCCTCCCTCTCGTGGAGTTCACGGCCGGGATTGGCATGGCTTTGTGATCATGGTTCTCAATGCCACTACCGATCCAATGCTTACCGCGATCCCGGTCACCAGCAAGATGACTCCTCTTCTGGGGGATCGGTGCGCCACTTCGTGCGGCGACGGCGTGCCCGGCTTTACGGACGTGCTCATCGACGCCGCCGGCCGCCCATGGGCGAGCTTCGCGTACGACTGCCACAGCTGCGACGGAGCCGATCGGGACGCGCCCCGCATGCAGGCCGCTGTAGCTGTGGTGACTGGGACGCGTCAGCTGCGGGATGCCCCAGAGCCGGAAGCCAGGGACTCATGAAGCGATGACTCGCAACCAACACCGCGTCTGGGAGGCCATCGCCCAGAGCTTCGACCGCACCCGGCAGCGCACATGGCCCGTCGTGGACGACTTTGTCGCCCAATTGCCGCCCCGGCAGCGGGTCTTGGACCTCATGGCCGGCACCGGGCGCCACACGAAGCTCCTGGTTGACGCCGGCCACGATGCGGTCTGGCTGGATTGGAGCCGGCCCGCCGCCCGCCTCGCAGCCGAGCGGGGCCTCCAAACCGTGGTCGGCGACGCCACGGCACTCCCGTTTGGGGACGCCAGCTTCGACGCGGCCGTCTACATCGCCGGCCTGCACGGCATCCCCGACCCGGACGCCCGTGCAGCCAGCATGCGGGAATTGCGGCGGGTCCTGCGCCCCGGAGGCCGCGCCCTCGTCACCGTCTGGGGGCGCTTTGCGCCCCGCTTCGCCGACCTGTCCGGCCACGTGGACGAGCCCACCGACGTGGTGGTGCCGTGGCGCGCGGACGGACACGACGAAGAGCGCACGTACCACCTCTACACCGTTGCCTCTCTCTCCGCTGCGGCGCGGGAGGCGGGTTTTGAGGTTGAGTCGGTTGAAGCGGTGAGGGTGGCGAGTCGCGAAGGGGCGGATAATGTGGTGGCCATCCTGGCCGCTCCAGCCGCCTAAGCCATCAACTTCTGATTCAGGTCAGCCGGACTCTCGCCCGCCTCCAACCG
>JBFJYU010000169.1:0-7277 GCA_041622435.1 Thermoplasmatota archaeon
GGCCTGCGCTGGCGAATTTGACGAGGCGGGGCCGGCGGCCGGCGAACAGGTGGACCGTCAGCTTGTCGAAGAGGGCGATTTTTTCCTCGTCGTAGGGGTACCAGTTGGCCTCGACGGCGCTGCGGTCTTTCTCTTCCATGACCGACTTCACGTTGGTGAAGGCCCGGAGGCCGAGGACACCCTTGTAGCGGCCGAAGCCGCTCTTCTTGGCGCCGCCAAACGGCAGGTTCGGGTTGCCTTCCGTGATCATGACGTTGTTGATGGACACGTTGCCGACATCGAGGGCTGCGGCGACGCGCCGGGCGCGGGCGAGGTCCTTGCTCCACACGCTGGCAGACAATCCAAACGGTGTGGCGTTGGCGCGCTGCAGGACCTCGGCCTCGTCGGTAAACGGCAGCAGAGCGATGATGGGGCCGAAGGTCTCCTCGGTCACGACCAGCATGTCCGGGGTCACATCCTCCAGGACCATGGGCGGGATGGGGTTGGATTGGCCGTCCCACCGCGCCGCGTTGGCGACCCTCGCGCCCTTGGCCAGTGCGTCGTCCAGGTGCCGCCGCACGGTCTCCAACTGGAAGGGCGTCGTCATGGCCCCGACGTCGCCGTCGCGGCCCTCGTGGCCGAGGCGAATGCGGTCGACCTCATCCACCAGCGCGTCCCGCACGGCGTCGTAGGCGGCGTTTTGGATGTAGAGCAGTTCGACGCTGGTGCAGGACTGGCCCGCGTTGGTGAGCCCACCCCAGGCCGCGCCGGCCGCCACGCGGCGCACGTTTGCGTCGTCGAAGACAATCATGGCGTCCTTGCCGCCCAGTTCCAGTTCCACGGGAACCAGGTGCGCCGCCGCCTGCTGCATGATGGCGCTCCCGGTGCGCTGGCTGCCCGTGAAGAACACCTTTGCCGGCTGCTGGTCGATGAGTGCCGCTCCCGTCGCGCCGCGGCCGTAGACAACCTGCACCCAGTCCCCCCAGCCGGCGCGCTCCAGCAGCGCCTCCACGAGGCCTTCCATCGGCGTGTACTCGCTGGGCTTGAAGACCACCGGATTGCCCGCCACGAACGCCGACGTGATGGGCACAATCGACTGGTAGAACGGATAGTTCCACGGTGCGATGACCAGGATCGGCCCCATCGGCTCGAACCGGATGCGGCTCTTCTTGCCCATCAGCGCGATGGGCGTCGCCACTTTCTCCTCGCGCAGCGCCGCGGCCGCGTTCTTTTCGAGCCAGACGAGGTGATCGAGCACACCAAACACCTCGGAAACCAGCGCGTCACCCGGGGTTTTGCCCGTCGCCAGGCAGATTTCGTCCACGATCCAGTCCCGTTCCCGCACGATGATGCGCCGCAACGCCTCGATGCGCGCGACCCGTTCGTCCATGGGCACGTCACGGATGGTCGGCGCCGCAGCCTGGGCGGCCGCGAAGGCGTCGGCGACCCGCTTTTTCGATGCGTCCCGCGACTCGGGCCGTCGCCGGCTCGGCGTCTGGCGCTCCGCGCGCTTGCGCGATTCCACGCTGCGGGCCTGCTTCCCCAGCTTCTCCTGCGGGGTCTTCGTGACGGCGTCGAAGCCGACGGCGCGCGTGATGGCGCCATCCGCGGTGAAGTCCGAGTAGTACGGGGCCAGGGTGATCCCCTTGACTCCAACGACCAGGGTCCGCATCGCGGTGCCTGTCGAGCCGGGCAGTCCCTTGCCGGACTCAGCGGCCCGCAGGAGGCCTCGCAGCACAGCCCGGGGGGCGCGCGCCGCGAAGCCGAGCAAACCCAACACGTCGTTGCGGTCGCGCTCGGCCATGTAGGACAGCATGACGGGCAGATGGGTGGCGGCGCCGCTGTCGGCGAAGGCCGGCAGCGCGTCATGGCCCGGCGCCATGATGCCACCCAGGCGTTCCAGGCCCCGTGCCTGCCGCTCGGTCAGTTCGATCATTGGGCACCCTCCGTGATGGTGGCGGCCGCCCGCGCCGCCAGCGCCATGATGGTGAGCGCCGGATTGATGCCCGGCGCGTTGGGGAAAATGCTGGAGTCGGCGATGTGGATGGCCCTGGAGCCGTGGACCAAGAAGTCCGGCCCGACCACGGACCGGGCCGGGTCGGTGCCAATGTTGCAGCCGCCCATCAGGTGCAGGCCAATGTTGGGGTCGCCCTCGACCACGCGGGCGGCGCCGGCTGCCTCGAGGAGCTCCTTGACGACCCGGGTGCCCCGATCGAGTCGGGTCCGGTCTTCGCGGTTGAGTGGCTTGTCCAGATGGACGGTTCCGTCGGCGTTGAGGCGGATCGTGCCGGGGTGGGTGTCGCGAATGGCCACCTCAACGCAGGCCATGTGGTCGTATTGCTGCATGACTTCGTGGTGTGCCTTGCCGATCCCCGGCACGAGCATCGCAATGTCGGCCGGCGGCGCGAACACGTTCTCCAGCTTGAAGCCCTGCGCGCGGAAGTTGGCGTCCCCGCTGGCGTACGCCTGGAACGCGCCCTTGTGCGCGCCCACCGGCTCGTCGAAGAGGCCGAAGTACATGCGCTGCGGGTGGCAGAAGAAGTTCTGGCCGACGGGGAGCCGGTCCCCGTAGCCGGACTGGATCAGCATGCGGCTGTTGCCGACGGCTCCGCCGGCAAGGACGATGTGGTCGGCGCTGAACTTGGCCACTTGGCCGTCGGCGCCGCGGCCCATGACGTAGGAGCCCTGGGCCGTTTCCCAGACGCGCTCAACCTGGAATTCGCTGAGCATCTCCAGGCCCGCCTCCAGCGCTTCGTGCAGGAAGGACACGTTCATGCCCTGCTTGCTGTCGACGCGGCACCCGGACAGGCACATGATGCAGTCGTTGCCGTCGGCGAAGCGGCAATCCCGTTGCGCGCGGCGCAGGTGCTTGATCTGGTGGCCCTGCTTCTTGCAGCCATCGGCGAAGAGCTGTGCGCTCCGGTTGGAGTACTCCATGGGAATCATCTCCAACGCCAGGTGCGCCTCGACCGCGTCGTACCACGGCGCCATGTCCTCGTCGGTGAACCATTCGATGCCCGACTGGGCCGCCCAGGACGGGAAGGCGTCGTCGTGGAACCGGTCCAGCAGCGCCTGGTTGACGATGGAGCCGCCGCCGACGACCTTGGGTCGCAGCATGGCAACGGTGGCGTCCTTGTTCAGTTCGATGCCGCCGGACCAAAACAACTGGGTTCCGGAGTCGACCTGCCGGGTCGGGTAGGAGGTGCGGTCGAGGAACCGGCCGGCCTCCAGCATGAGGCACTTGAGGCCCGCCGCGGTGAGGCGTTGGGCGAACACGGACCCGGATGGCCCCGATCCGACGATGATGGCGTCGTAGCGGCTGGAGTCGGTCATGCTGCGCGGCAACCGTGGGGTCGCATAAAGGCCGATCAGTCGATGGTCCGGCAGGGGGCGCGACGCGTCCGTATCCGCCGGCGTGTCAGTGGAAACAGTGGCCGAGGCCCCGGTACGTTGGCACGCGGTCAACGACGTCGCCGTCGCGCACCAGGAGGTACTCGGCGAACCGCTCGGCGGGCTCGCCGGCCTTGGCCGGACGGCAGAAAACCGGGTCGCCGACGGCGAGGGAGGTGCCGGCGGGGACGCGAAGGGGTGTCTGCACCTCGCCGAAGCCTTCGCCGTCAATGGGCACCAGGCCCGCGGGAAGGAACGGGGCCGGTGCCTTGTCGGGGCCAGGTTGGCCGCTGGCGGTGAAGCCGCCGCCTTGACAGGTGACGATGCCGGCCTGCGGGGATCGCGTCACGCGCAAGGCGAAAGCGAAGGCGGGCTCGTTGCGGTTGGCGCCGTAGTAGTCGAAGAGATGGCTTTGGAGGAAGCCCGAGCCGGCCGTGACCTCGGTCACCCACGGCTCCGAGGCGCTGGTGGCGAGGCTTCCGGTGCCGCCAGCGTTGAAAAAGTGGCCCTCGACGCCGCGGTCGCGAAGCACCTGGGCGGCGGCGCGGCGCTTGCGCGCGACATCCCCGACGGAGCGGGATTTCATGGCGCGAACGGCGGCGCCCCGCGCCCGCTCGAAGGGGCTGCGGTCCGGCACGCCGGCCACCTGGGCCTCGTAGCCCATGACACCCGCCAGGCGGCAGTCATCACTGGCCAACACCCGATCAACAAGGGCGGCGAAGTCGTTGGTGGAGCGGATGGGGCTGCGCTGGGCGCCCATGTGGATGCCGAGGGGCCGGTAGGAGACGTCGAGGTCGATGCAGACGGGCAGGCAGAGGTGACGGTCCTGCCGCGCCGCGTAGTCCTCAATGCGCTCGATGTGGTGGGCCGAGTCGATCATGAGGACTGCGGTGCCGCCGTCGCCCGCGATGGCGTGCAGGTCGGCGAGGTCGGCGTCCTCGACGCGGGGATAGGCCACCAGCAAGTCATCGAAGCCGGCGGCCGCCAGCGCGCGGGCCTCGGCGGGCGAGTAGACCATCAGCCCCTGCGCGACGGCCGTGCGGGACTGGATGCGACGCATCAGGTCTGGCACCCGGATCGACTTGCTGGCCACGCGCAGTGTCTTGCCATTGGCCGCAGCGATCGCTGCCAGCCGATCGACGTTGGCCTCGAAGGCGTCCAAATCGACGATCATGGCTGGCAGGCGCTCGCGGGCTACCAATCGTCGCAGGGCCTCGTACTGCCAGGACACACGCTGCCATGGTGGTGGCGGCATTAGAGAGCCCCGCTTGCCCCATGATGGCGGCGCTGTGAGCAAAGCGCTGCGCCGTGCCGCGCGGCATTGGGGGCCGGCCAGCCGGGGCGCGGAGCAACGGGGCCGCGCCGCGCCTCATCGGTTGCGCAGCGCAATTACACTTACACACCACGGACCATGGTGGCGAAGCCATGAAGCCCACCATCCTGGCGCTCGCCGTCGCTGCCCTGCTCATCACGCTCCCCGCGTTTCCGCAGCCCGCCATGGCCTCCGGCCCTGAATCCTGCAAGCCCAGCACGACCCTGGAGAACGATGACGTTCGCATCTGGTTCCAGGGCAAGAAGGGCTTCGTGAAGGTGTTCAAGAAGGCCGACGGCGGCGGCAACGAGGGCATGTACCAGTACAAGACCAAAGCCATCGTCGAGCTCGATGGGGACGGCAACGAAGTGGCGCGCATGAACCTCCAGCGCGCCTACCCCCAGACCAGCACCTGCACGATCGAGGAGACGGATGAGTTCGTCAACATGACGATTACCATCACCGACGCCGTGCGTGCCGCTGGCGAGGTGGGAAGCGCCACCGTCACCTTCGCGTACAACTTCAACAAGAGCGCCGACGGCGCGAAGTTCGACTTGTTCGTCAACGACTGGCCCTGGCAGGGCAACGGCACGCTGGCCTTCGACTTCGACGTGCAGTCCCCCAATTACGACTTCGAGGTTGCCTCCAACGGCATCGGCTTCGAGGACAGCGACGGCAACCAGACTGGGTACATCGACTGGGCGCTCAATGCAACCGCCAAGTACGCCGATGGGCACAACGAAACGGCGGTCGTGGACAGCAACACCACCGTCACCGGGAACACGGCCAACGTCCGCCTGGAATTCACGGGCGTCAGCGCCGACTACACGGAACTGGAATACGACCCCTGGGCGGGCGTCGGCCGCTACATCATCGTCGGCAGCCTCCTGCTGGCGGAGAGCAGCCTGCCGCTGCCCCCGGCGGTCCGTGGGCTGGTCTTCGACGCCTTGATGCCCCTCTTCTAGGCCATCGGCGACATCGCTCTCTTCCTGCTCCTTCGACCCTTTCTGCGTGCCTGCTGCCGTCGCTCAGCTCGGGCCAAGGCGCGCCGACAACCACACCCCGGCGAGGCCGCCGGCGAGGAAACCGAGGGGCAGTGTGCCGGGGGCGGGCACGCCGAGCAGCAGGAGCGCGAAGAGAGCCAGGGTGAGGCCGGCAACGGCGCGCAGGGGTTCGCGGGGCAGGGGCCGGCGGCTGGGGATGAGCACAGCGACGAGGATGCTGATCCACGCGACGGCGGCAGCTACGGCGGCCCCGGTCAGGGGATCCATTGCGCCAGCACCTCCAGCAGAACAGCAAGGCCAACGGCTGCGACGGGCAGGGGAACCGCGTGGGGCACGCCGCGGGGGCGGGGAACGCGCAGGCCACCCACTTCGGCGGCCACCAGGAACAGGATCACGCCGGCGGCCTTGGGCAGCACGTGGAGCGTGAGCGACTGACCTAGCCTCACGCCGAGCCAGGTGGCCCCGACGGCGCCGACGAGCGTTGTCGCGCCGAGGGCGACGAGGACGACCGCGTCACGCGCGCTGCCCCTGCGACCCGCGAAAGCCTGCCGAGCCGCCAGCCACGCGCCGGCTCCCGCGATCACGGTCAGCCCGACGGCGATGGCGCCGCCCAGGGTATCCAAATGGCCGCTGGCCGCCAGCAGGACCAACGTGCCGTCGACGGCGCTCAGGCTCGTCAACAGGAAGAGGCTCGAAACGGCGCCTCGATCGGGGGGCGCCAATGGAGCGTCGTCGAGGGCTTGCCCCGGCGCGGCGGGAGCGGCCGCCGCGGCGGGCGGGCGGGGCGGGCCAATGGGCGACTGGGGCATGGTTGGGTAGCGGTGGGACTCGGCGTCGTGCATGAAGATCACTCCGCGGACGAGCCGCCGGAGGATCCTCAGGCGAACTTCATCCGAATCATGGCAACCTTCGGTCCGCTCCCGCAGCGCGATACGCGCAAATGCAGGGGACCCGGAAGGGAAGCCACGAATCGCCCCACTGCGGAATCCGTACTTCAAGCTATGGATTCCGTAGGGGCGGGTTTGATTCGTATAGGAATGTTGGCGCACCCTTGGCATGCTGATGCTAATCATCGTCCCTGGGTCGCGCGCTTCCCACCCGCATTCCCACAACGTTTAAGCAAGTGGGAAGCCCAATGGGAAGCCATGGAGACGACGGTCGACGACCGCGGCCGCATCCTCATTCCCAAGGAGCTCCGCGAGCGGTTTCACCTGACTCCCGGAAGCAGGGTTATCGTTGAGGCCGGTGACGGGGACGTGCGCATCAAGCACCAACTCACGCGCAAGGAAGCCCTCGACCGGCTCGCCGGCCTGATGGAGCGGCGATCCGACGCAGATCCTATGGACCCGCTGGACCTGAAGAAGATCTGGGAGCCAAAGCTGTGATCCTGCCCGACTCCAACATCTGGATCTACTACCTCGACCCCGCTTTCCCCGAACACGACGCCGTGCGCAAATGGTTCGACGGTTGGCAGGACGAGGAACTGCTGATCCCGGCCGTGGTGCAGATGGAGGTGGTCCACTACGTCCAGCGGACGGCGGCCAACGCCGAGGAGGTTCTGGATGCATTCTTTGCACAGGAGGGAAGGCGCC
>JBFJYU010000170.1:0-7179 GCA_041622435.1 Thermoplasmatota archaeon
GTTCTACGCCGAGTCCAACAACGTCCCCGGCCTGCAGCTCAGCGGCGGCACCAGTGTGCTCGATGAGGCTGACAACTGGGGCGGCGGCTGCACCAACGGCGACCTGCTTCTCCTGTAAGTACGTTGTCTAACCCTTACCCCTCTTCCTTCCGATTTTTTTATTGTTTCTTGCGCCACGATGCTGCGGCAGTGGTGTGCTGTCGGTGAATGCAACCCGCGGGCTGGTGGCGCGCGCCCGGTCCCAAGCACCGAGATGCGTAACCAATCTTTCATATTGGCCCGCTAACTTTTGCCTCAAACCTTATCTGGGGGAAGATTTCTGTGGGCATGCGGCGGCGTCCTGCGAAGCCGCGGAGGCAACCAAACCATGAACCGTATGAGCATCTTGTCCGTGAGCATTGCGCTCTTTCTGACCAGCCTGATGGTTGGTCCGACGATTGTCACGGCGTCGAGCCACTGCAGCAACATCTACGCGATTCCGATCGCGGATACGATCTACATCGACGTCCACGACTACACCCCCACGCCGTACGACCCGCTCAACGGCGACCCGAACCACATGTCGCTCGTCGAGAACCCCCCGCAGGCCGAGAGCAGTGAGTTCCACATCTACTACGAGAGCAACGGCCAGCCGCTCCTGCAGCGCTCCGAGCTCCCGACGATGACGAACTTCAGCGACAGCTACGGTGCAGGCTGCACCGGTGGCGACACGCTGCTGTTCTAGGGCGCAAACAAAATCCTTTCCCTCTTCCCCATTCCTTTTTTTGTTCGTCGCGCCCCGGGCCCGACGCATCGTCATGCACCATGCAGCGCAGCGGAGGGCATTGGTTCGCCGCGTCGAGCTCTTTGCGCTGCGCAGTCTTTCACCAGCGCGCCACGGTCGGCGCCAGCGAAGGCCTTTTTACTAGTCGTGCAAGTGTTGGCTAGGCTACCACCGTGAGTGGAAGCTGACGGAGCCAATCAGATGAAGCGCCTAATGACGGTGTTCCTGGTGGGTGTGGTGCTCTTTACGAGCATCCCTGCCACGGCCGCCACCTGCCCGACTGAGACGGACATCCTTGTCGAATTCGAGGGCCCTGACAACCGCACCATCGCCTCCGTGCTGTATGGTGACGGTGTGCCGCCCCTGGCCCACTACTACGTGGCCGACGACACGGATACTGGCCAAGCATTCGTTGTTGCTGTCTACAAGGAAGCCAACGGTGTGCCCGGCCTGCAGCGCAACGACCCCACCGTCGGTGAGGACACCTGCGCCAACCCGGACGAACTGATCCTGTAATCCGTTCGTGTTTCTCCCTCCCTTCCTTCCCTCTACCTTTGCTTGACTCCGGGCGGCCCTGCTGGATCCGAGCCGGGGAGTTTTTGCACGACTGTTGATTCACGCCAGCCATGGGCGTGTCGACCGTGACGGTCGTGGGTGCTGGCAACATGGGTGGCGGCATCGCCCAGGCGTTTGCCGCCGCCGGATGCAGGGTGCACCTGTACGACGTGGTGTCCGGCGCGGTCGATCGGGCGCGCTCTGGCGTTCGCGCGGCGCTGAACCGGCGCGTCAGCGCGGGCAAGATGAAGGCGGCCGACGTCGAAGCGCTGGTGGGCCGAATCCAGGCGGCCGAGACGCTTGAGGTCGCGGCTGCCGCCTCGGACCTTGTGGTTGAGGCCGTTGTTGAAGATCTGGACGTGAAGAAGGACCTGTTTGGCCGTTTGGGGCGGGCTTGCGGCCCGGCCACGGTCCTGGCCACCAACACGTCGAGTTTTCGCGTGGCGGACATCGCTGCGGCGACGCCCCATCCTGAGCGTGTGGTGGGCCTTCATTTCTTCTTCCCGGCGTCCGTCAATGCGCTCGTTGAGGTCATTCGGGGGCCCGACACCAGCGACGAGGCGTACGAGGCTGGGTGGGCAGCGGCGGAGGCGATTGGCAAAATGCCCATCGCGACGGCTGACACGCCGGGCTTCTGCGTCAACCGCTTCTTTGTTCCGTGGCTCAACGAGGCGTGCCGTTTGCTTGACGAGGGCGTGGCTTCGGCGGCGGCCATCGACGCGGCGGCGCGGGAGACGTTCGGGATCGGCATGGGTCCGTTCGCGCTGATGAATGCGACCGGCCCGGCCATCGCGTTGCATGCCCAGAGGACGTTCCACGCGAGCTTTGGGGCGTTCTTTGAGCCAAGCGGCGCGCTGGTTGCGCAGGTGGAGCGTGGTGAGCCGTGGCCGATCGAGTCTGAGGCGGGTGAAGCGGCGCCCGCCGCCGCGCCTGCTGAGGTTCGGGAGCGCTTGCTGGCGGCGGCGTTCCTGGTGGCGGCGCAGCTCGTGGCCGACGGGGCCGCCACTGCGCGCGACACGGACCTTGCGGCCGTGACGGGGCTTCGGTGGGCGGCGGGGCCTTTCCAGATGATGAACGACTTGGGTTTGCCCGAATCCGGGCGTCTCGTGGAAGCCCTCGCGGCGCGCTGGGCGGGTGCGGTGGAGGTGCCGACGCGGTTGCGCGAACTGGCTGAGGTGGGAGAAACGTGGTCGCTGCCGCCGGCGCGACTGGATTTCCTGGGCGATGGCATCGCTCGCATTACGCTCGACCGACCCGAGCGGCGCAACAGCTTGGCGGGCGACATGATCGCGGCGCTGGCAAGCGCGCTCGACGAGATTGAGGCGACTGGCGGCAAGGATGGTGATGGCGTGCCCGTTGTCCGGGCCCTGATTCTCACCGGACGGGGCGGCGTTTTCGCCGCCGGCGCCGACATTCCAAGCATGGTGGACCTCGATGGTCTTGGCGCATCGCGGTACACGGAGGAGGGCGCGGCCGTCCTGGCCCGGCTGGAGGCGCTCCCGGCACCGGTAATCGTGGCCATCAACGGCGCGGCGCTCGGCGGCGGCCTCGAGTTGGCGCTGGCAGGCGACATCCTGATCGCCGCCGAGCGGGCCCGCCTCGGGTTGCCCGAGGTAGCGTTGGGCCTGCACCCGGGCTGGGGTGGCACGCAGCGGCTGCCGCGCCGCATCGGCATGGGGCGAGCCAAGGAGTTGGTCCTGACGGGCCGTGCGTTGTCGGCCACCGAAGCGGAACGCATCGGGCTGGTGAATGAAGTGGTCCCTGCGGCCGACCTGCCCGCCAGGGCTCTGGCCATTGCGCGCCGGATCGCAGGGCACGCGCCGCTGGCGGTGGCGGCGGCCAAGCGCACGATGAACCGCGGGGCGGCGACAGACCTTGACCACGCGTTGGTGCTTGAGCGGGAATCGATTGCGCTGCTCTTCGACACCGAGGACAAGCGCGAGGGCCTCGAAGCTTTCATGGAGCGCCGGACTCCGACCTTCAGGGGGCGCTGAATGCAAACGGAAAGTATGGCGGGTCTTCGCATGGTGGCCGTGGCCAATCTGGTCTTCGTTGTCGGGGGTGCCGCCGCGTACCAGACCCAGTTGTCGCTGGCGCTGGCTGCGGTGATGGCCCTCGTCGTGATGCTTGGCGCCGTCCTGGATCTGCGCCACAGCACGCGCTCGGTCGGCATGGACCGGGCACTGAGCTTCACGATCGGCGCTCTAGCGCTGAACGCCGTGCTGGTCGTCCTCCCGTACCTGACGACGGGTGAGGAGGGCAGTCTCTGGGACTCGCGGCTGTTCTCCGGCCTCGACTTGCTCGTTGCCGCGGGCGGCATCGTCCTCGTGAACCACGCCGTGTTCACGGCGGCCGGCGCCGTCGCCAACGCGCAGGTGCTGGCCCAGGTTCACCTGATTCTCGTGGCCGCAGCTGTCGTCGCCCTGTACTACATCCCTGACGGTACCTGGGTGCCGGTCGAGGTCAACGATCACGTCACGCGTATGCTGGACCTGCGTTGGAGTCCCGTGATCGCCGCCCTGGGGTCACTTGGCTGGGCGTGGCAGGGCTTCCAGCGCGCAGCCCTTACCCGGTCTGCCTAGCTGACGACCCCCCGGCGCGGCGCGCGGGGGCGCGCCGGCCATGAACTCGCTGGCGTGTGCGGTACCGCTTGCAGCCGCGTTGCGGGGGCGCTTGGTGCGCGCCCCGGCAGGCTGCGGCCAGCCCGCCGCCGACTGCGGCACAGCTTACCTTATGTACTAGACCACTAATCAGCCGGCGTTACCCCTTACGGGGTAGCCGAACGGAGTTGATCGCAATGAAGACCTTTGGAATCGCAGTGGCTGCCGCCCTGCTCATGATCGGTGCCCCCTCGGCCACCGCCGCTTGCACGACCGACACGTCCGCCATGGACCTTGGCGGTCTGATCTACATCACGAACGACTCGGGCTCCGCTGTCCCCGCGGCGTTTGACTGGGTCTACCTCGAGAGCAACGGCATCAGCGGCCTGCAGCGCGGCGGCGTCGCCTGGCACGGCAACGACGCTGACGGCATCGCTCACCCCTGCAGCAACCCCGACACGATTCTCTACTAATCGTGCGGCGTTTCCTCTCCCCTTTTTCCAACCTTTTTATTTCAATTTTTTACTTGGTGATCACCGCCGAATTAATTGGGCCACGCCGGGCCCTGTCGTTACGGCCGGCGTCGTGGCGAAGCGCTGCACGAGTGGTGTTCGCCTCGCGTGCCGGCGCAGAGCAGCATAGCACCGGCTGTTCATGGCCCTGCTCGAACAGGCGCTGGCCTGTTCGCTCCCGGCGGTCCGCCAGCCGAACCATCCCCGAGCGCCCGCCCTTTTGTAAGCGGCTCCTGGTGTCAGCCCGTGGAGATGCTCCAGATCCTGGGCGACGGCGACGGCGTGGCGGGCGTTGAGATCCCGCAATTGCCCGCCAAGCAGTTGCGCAAGGCCTTCCACACCATGCTGCTCGTGCGCACCCTTGATGTGAAGCTGAGCAACCTGCAGCGCCAGGGGCGAATCGGCTTCTACGGCGCCTGCACCGGGCAGGAGGCCACACCCATCGGGACCGCGATGGCCCTGGAGGATCGCGACTGGATTTTTCCGGCCCTGCGGGAGGGGTCGGCGGCGCTCTATCGGGGCTTCTCCCTGGAGCACTACGCCGCCCAATGCCTCGGCAACGACATGGATCTGCAGCGGGGTCGCCAGATGCCCTGCCACTACATGGATCGGAGTATCCACCACGTGTCCTGGTCTAGCGTGATTGCCACCCAGTTGCCCCACGCGGCGGGCGCCGCGTACGCTGCGAAGGTGCGCGGCGACGACGTCGTGACCGTGGGATTCATGGGTGACGGCGCCACCAGCGAGAATGACTTCCACTCCGCCCTCAACTTCGCCGCCGTGACGCGCAGCCCGTGCATCTTCGTCATCCAGAACAACCAGTTTGCCATCAGCGTCATGCACGAGAAGCAGACCGCGACGGCGACGTACGCGGAGAAGGCGGGCGCCTACGGCATGCCCGGGGTGCGCGTGGACGGCAATGACATCCTGGCGGTGCACGCTGCGGTCGACGAGGCGGCCCGGCGCGCCCGCGGCGGGGGCGGGCCCACCCTGATCGAGGCGGTCACCTACCGGGTGACGCCCCACTCCAGCAGCGACGACCCCTCGCGGTACCGCGACCCCGAGTTGCACGAGAAATGGATCAAGCGGGACCCGGTGGATATCCTGCGCCGCCACCTGAAGAAGCGCCGTATCTGGACGAAGAAGTGGGAGGACGAGGTGCAGGTTCAACTCGACGCCGAGGTGGGCGAAGCCATCCGGCGCGCGGAGGAGGCGCCGCTGGTGTCCCCGGACAGCATGTTCGACGACGTGTATGCGGAGATGCCGGATCTGCTTCGGGACCAGCGTGAGGCGCTGCGCATCGACTTGGCGCGGCGGATCCACGACTGGCCGCCGGCGGGTCACTAGGCGCCAGAACCGCGCCGAGGCGGGTGGAATTCCTCCCCGCGCGCTGGGGTGCCGCCAAGCCGGGCTTCGGGCCTTTCGTCTCCGCTCGGCGCGCGCCTACCGCCGTCGAGCCGAGCCGCCGGCCAATCAGGTGAGGTGTGGCCCCGCGGGGGCCTTCTTGTCGGGCAGGGCCGTCAAGTGATGGCGGGCAGTTCGGCCGCCATCTTGGTGGCGGTCTCGGCGGCCTCTTGGAGCGTGTCGGCGACGGTGAATCCGTAGCGGGCCAGGATCTCCTTGGCCTCCGCCTCCTTGGTGCCCTTGATGCGCGTGATGATCGGGAAGTCGACGCCCTCGTTGTCGATGACACTGACCAGGCCCTCGGCGACCACGTCGCAGCGGGTGATGCCGCCAAACAGGTTCAACAGGAGGACGCCTGGGTTGGACTTCTTCATCAGGCGGACCGCCTGGGCGACCTTCTCGGGGTCCGTGGCGCCGCTGAGGTCCAGGAACGTGCGGGGCTTGCCGCCGAACTCGGTCAGGGCGTCCAGGGTGGCCATGGTGAGGCCGGCGCCGTTGGCGATGACACCAATGTTGCCATCCAGCTCAATGAGGGCGACGCCCTGGTCGCGGGCCTCCTGCTCCAGGTCGGTGAGGCTCTGGTCGCGCTGCTGGAACTCGGGGTGCCGGAACAGGGCGGAGTCGTTGATCGTGACCTTGGAGTCGGCGGCCACGATGGTGCCGTCGGTGGTCTTGGCCATGGGGTTGACCTCCACGAGCTCCGCGTCCATCTCGGTGAACATGGTGAACAGCTTGCCCATGACCTCCCGGACGCCGGCCTTGGTGGCGTCGTCGAAGGTGGTCTTGGCAAACGCCGCCTCGGCGTGGGCGTCGGTGAAGCCCTCCAGGGGGCTGATGGCGATCTTGGCCAGGCGCTCCTCGGGCACCGACTCGATGTCCATGCCGCCGTCCTGGCTGAAGATCATCATGTAGCCGCGGGCGTTGCGGTCAATGACGAAGGAGCAGTAGTACTCCTCGGCAAAGTCGAGCATCTGGGCGACCATGACCTTGTTGGCGATGTGGCCCTTGATGTCCATGCCGAGGATGGCCTGAACGTGCGCCTTGAGCTCGTCTTCGGTGTGCGCGAACTTCACGCCGCCGGCCTTGCCGCGGCCGCCGACGAGCACCTGGGCCTTGACGACGACCGGGTAAGCGACGTCGGCGAGGTGTCCGGCGAGATCGTCCATCGACTCCACGACGAAGCCCTTGGCGCAAGGGATGCCGAAGCGCTCGTACAGGTCGCGACCCTGGTATTCGTACAGGTCCATTGGGCCGGGCGACACAGGACCCGGTTTTGAGGGTTCGGGAGGCTTGCCGCGTGCCTGGAGCGAGTCATTGGAGGTCGGTTTTGGTCACTTCGCCAAAC
>JBFJYU010000171.1:0-7159 GCA_041622435.1 Thermoplasmatota archaeon
CAATTGCGGCGCCGCCCACGGTGCCGTTCAGGGGCTTGAACGTCCAGTACGGCACGCATCACGTGTTCATCAATCCGAGAACGCTGCTTTGCGCGGGCGTGGATTGGAAGAATCCGACTGCGGTGTGCGTCGAATTGGGCCGGCTCTACCCGAGTGAGTTCATCGTGGCTTACGGCTTTGCGAAGTACTTCGAATTGCGCGTGGACACCTGGACGACGGATCACCGCCACTGAGCCCACCGCCCACCGGGCTCGGTTCCTCCCGTTCATCCTTCTCTTCCTTCGTCGGTCTGCCTGCCACGTCGTGACCTTACCCGTCGGCGTGGCACTCCCCCTTTTCCGGTGGGCGCGCAGGCGGACTTGGCGCGGCGGCCGGGTGGCGGAAGCCGATGGGCGCTGGCTGCGGCGGCTCCGACCAGGTCGTGCCACGGTCCGCGCGGCCGATTGCGTCGCTTCAGCCTTCGACGCGCGCGACGGCCTGCTGCTGGCGCTTCAGTTCGGAGGGGGTCATGTCGCTGTTTGCGCCGTAGGTCAACAGCAGGCGCTGGCCGCCGGCGAGCACATGGGTCGGGCCGTCGTCGACTTCGTGGAAGCCTTCGCCGTCGCCCGCGTCGACGTACAGCCGCGTCCGGGTCGTGTTGGAGTCCTTCCAGGAGGATCCGCCGTGGCCTTCGTCCAAGCCTAGGACCATGGGCTGGTAGCTGATGTCCAGGGACCCGAGGAAGGTGCTGAAGCGCACGTTTGCCGCCCGCAGTTGAATGATGGCGTCACCTTTGTCGGCCGCGACGTTGAGGTGGGCGTCGTAGAACTGCGTCGCCTCGAAATCGTAACGGGGGTCCGCGAAGCCAAGTTGTTCGCCGTTGACGAAGACGGCGAACGCCGCTTGCGCGTTGTAGGCAGCCGCCACGGTTTCCCGTGCGATGATCTCGCCGCTGGCCGCGTTGAGTCGGACAATCTCGCCGGCGGTGGCGTCTTGCAGGGTCCAGACGGGCACCGGGCCGTCGTCGCCCGGCTCCATGCGCAGCAGCGAATAGACGTTGGCGCTGGATCGGTCGGGCCAGGCAGCATCCGCGGCATCGTCACTGTCGAGGCGCCAGTCGGCCAGGGGCGTTCGCGCCCGGGCGAGGGTGTGGTCGCCGCCGCGGGGAATCTCGGTCACCTGGGCCGCCACGGCCACCAGCAAGAATTCGCCGTCCGCGCTTCGCAGGCCGGCCAGCCAGAATGGGGCCCGGCCGTTTCCGACCACAGGGTCGGTGGCGGCGGGTACTCCCGGTGGTGGCGTGCGCCCCGTTGTTCCGGGCGCCAACTCCTGGGCCTCCAGGCCGACGAGGTCGGCGTCCGGGCTCCACGTGGCGGCGTGGGCGCGCGCCAGTTCGGCGGCGTGCTTGGCCGTGTAGCCGCCGTCGCCGCCTGGTGCCTCGTCGGGGTCCCCGCCGCTTCCTCCGCCCATGCAACCGGCGAGGGTGGCTCCCAGGACCAGCACAAGCAGGACGTTCGCGCGCTTCATGCGGCGGCCATGGCCGACGGGTTACAAGACCTACCCTGGACGCCATGGTTCGCGCGGGCCCCGTCGCCGGTCACGCGCCGCCCGCGCTGTCGGCCGTGCTGAGGCGTCGGCGCGGTGTGCCAATCGGCCTGCCAGGGCAGGGTACACCCTGCCTGAACGATCAAAGTCGTCAAAAAGGAAATATAATGGCCGGCTTCTGTTCTGATGATGCTTATACAAAAGCCGATGTTGATGGCCGCCATTGTTGTAATCGCCGCCAGCGTGGCCCCAACCGTGCCCGTGACGGCCAGCCACAACGAGGACAATGGTGGACACATCTTCATGCCGACACCGTTCCCCAAGGGATTCGGCCCAGCCTTCGGTGACGCCGGCGCCTCGAGCTTCGAGAACCTGTACGGCTTCTGGGTGTGGTTCGATTCCTATGGGACGGTCACCTCCATCACCAAGGCACCGATGGACACGCCGTATGACATCGACTTCTACTGGTACGGTTACTACAACGATTTCTACGACTGGGGCCTGATTGGGTCGTGCACGACCGCCGGCGGGGAGGAGAGCTGCCCGCCCCCGACGAGCCACCCGACCTATGGCCGGGTGTACGCCGATCAACTCTTTGTCACGGCCGCCTACGGCACCAACCTCAACGTTACCCTCGGCTTTGGCTGGGGCTAGGCGCCGCCGCTCCCCTTACCCGTTCTTCCAGTCTTTTCTATGGCGCCCGCGTCGCAGGCGTGATGGCGGAGGGGCTCTGAATGTGTGGCATCGCAGGCCTGCTTGGGGCTGACGACGCTCCGCTGGTCCGGCGGATGATCGACAGCATCGCCCACCGCGGGCCGGATGGCTCGGGCCTGTGGACGGACGAAGGTGTCACGCTGGGCCATCGACGCCTGGCGATCCTGGATGTCGAGCGCGGCGCGCAGCCCATGACGGACGCGTCGGGCCGGTACACGATCGTGTACAACGGCGAGTGCTACAACCACTTGCTCTTGCGGCCAGGATTGGAGGCGGCCGGCGCCGACTTCCAGACCACGACGGACACCGAGACGATCCTGGAAGGCTTCCGGGTCTGGGGCGAGCGGGTCGTTGAGCGGATGGAGGGCATGTTCGCCTTCGCGGTCTGGGACGCCCAGCAGCGGGAGATGTTCATTGCCCGTGACCCGTGGGGCATCAAGCCGTTCTTCTACGCCGTGGCGGGCGGGCAGTTTGCCTTTGCTAGCGAGCAGAAGGCGCTCCTTTTGCATCCGGGCGTGACGCCTGCGCCCGATCTGGACCGGGTCCGCGAAAGGGCCGCACTCGAGTTCCTCACGGGCCAGGCAACCCTGTTCAGGGACGTCCACCAGTTGCCTCCGGGCACATGGGCGCGCCTGCGGCCGGGCCAGCAGGCGACTTGCCACGATGTCGCGTGGCAGCCCTATTACCAGGTCGCTGCGGAGGCGTTTGACAGCACTAGCGACGCCGGGGATGCCATCCGCGAGCGCTTCGTCGACTCGGTGCGCGAACAGCTCCTCTCCGACGTGCCGCTGGGCGTGATCCTGTCGGGTGGCCTCGACTCGGCTGCCGTCGCGACAGTCCATCAACGGCTCCTCTCCGACGCTCCGATTCACACCTTCACTATCGCGGAGTCGGAGGACGTGGAGGACTTCCGGGCCGCCCGCCGCCTGGCCGAGCACCTGGGCACGGACCACCGCGAGACGACGTTCGACCTCGACACGGTCATCGCGGACATGCCCCGCTACACCTGGCACAACGAGAACATCAATTACACAGAATTCTTTTTCCTGCCGCTCTTCGAATTCATGCGGAAAACCGTCACGGTAGGCCTGTGCGGCCAAGGCAGCGACGAACTGTGGGGCGGCTACGGCCGCTACCGCGAACCCCAGCGCCTAGCCCGAGAGCGCCTCGCGCGCCTGCGGGCCTCCTGTCCCGCCCACCTGGAACACCTGTCGGTTCAGGTGCTGCAAAACCACACCAGTGGCAGCGCCCTGGCGGAGTGGGACCAGCAGGGCCAACTCAACAATTTCCAGCTCCGCCTGGTGGACCGCAACAGCATGGCCCACAGCCTTGAGGTGCGCGTGCCGTTTCTCAGCAAGCCCCTGCACCAGGCGAGCCGTGCGGTGCCGTGGGCGTGGAAAATGCATGACAACACAGAGAAGTGGATCCTGCGCAAGGGCCTGGAGGGCCTCGGCGCCGCCGGGCTGCCCAAGAACCTCCTCTGGCGGCCCAAGGTCCCCGCCGGACGCGCCACGAGCCCCAAGGTCATGGATCGCTTCGAGGCCGAGGCGGCGCGCTTGGTGTCGCCCCGCGCCATGGAGAAACACCCGCTTGCCGGCACCTTCGCGGCGCCCGCCGAGCAATTGGTGTACGATCTTTGGCACGAGTTGTTCGTTGAGGGAGCAGACTGGCGGAAAGTCGCCTTGGCGGACCTGGCCTGACGCCCGGCACACGAACGCTCAACCCCTTATGCGCCGCCGCAGTCGCCGAGTCCAGCATGGCGCAGGCGCAAAAGATGGGCACGCTGGCTGGCCTCGACCGGATCCTGGTCGAAGAGGCCGAGCGAATCGAGGAGTTCCTCGCGTACCACCGCAACCAGGTGATGTGCCCGGTCTACACGAGTGTGGACATCCGGCGCAACGACTGCAAGGCCGCCGTCGTGGACACCAACGCGTTCCCCGCCGGCTTCAACAACCTGGCCGCGCGCAGCCACGGCGAAGCCTCGCGGGCCATCGATGGCTACCTGCACAAGATTTACGCCGACGCCGAGGAGCTGCTCATCATCGCGGAGAACCACACGCGCAACAAGTGGTACTTCCAGAACCTCAAGGTCATGCGTGACCTGTTCACGGCCGCTGGCTACCAAGTCACACTTGGAACGCTCAATGAGGAATTGTTCCCCGAAGCCACGGTCGAGACGGCCCTCGGCGATGAAATCACGCTCCACGGGGTCCTGCGCGAGGGCGACGACCTGATTGCGGGCGGCGCCGTCGCCGACGTGGTCATCCTCAACAACGATCTCAGCAAGGGCAGCCCCGCCATCCTGGACGGCCTGAGTCAACCCGTGACGCCGCCAGCGAGCATGGGCTGGCACCGCCGACGCAAGTCCGAGCACTTCCGCATCGTCAACGAATTGGCCAGCCAACTCGGCGCCTACGTCGGCTTTGACTGCTGGTGCATCAGCGCCCGCCACGAACGCGTCGACGGCGTGGATTTCAAGGCGCGCGTCGGCCTGGACGAGGTGGCGGCGGCCATCGACCGCATCGTCGCCGACGTGGCTGGAAAATACAGGGAATACGGCATCAACCGTACGCCCCGGGTTTTCGTCAAGGCCGACGCGGGTACCTACGGGATGGGAGTCATGGCCGTCGACTCCGGCGAGGAGTTCCTGCGCCTCAACTCCAAGGGCCGCGAAAAGATGGCCAAGGGAAAAGAGGGCGTCAAGACAACCAGTGTCATCGTGCAGGAGGGCGTTCCCACCGACTTGCGGGTCGGCAAGGGGCCCGATTGGGCCGTCGCTGAACCCGGCACAAGGCCTGCGCCTCGTGCTGGCTCCAGCGACGGAGCCGTCGCTGAACCCGGCACAAGGCCTGCGCCTCGTGCTGGCTCCAGCGACGGAGCCGTCGCTGAACCCGTTATGTACATGGTCTGCGGGCGAGTCGTCGGCGGCTTCAACCGGGTGCATGCCGCCAAGGGCGACCAGGACAGCCTCAACGCGCCGGGCAGTACGTTCCAGCCACTCGCCTTCCTGACCCACGGCGAGGGCGAGCCCGGCCCGGACGAAACGGTCCTGGATCCCGTGTCCGCCCATGTTTACCAGGTGATCGGCGAGATCGCCTCGATTGCCACGGGCTACGAGTCGCGGGTGGCCCAGGAACCCGGATTCGAGTTGCCGCGCTATCCCTGACGGTTCTTGGGTCGGTTTTGGTCAACTCCTCGCGGATTTCCACGGCGCGCCGAAGGGCAGCCCCTTGCGGTGGCGGTCCGCCTCCCCCAGACGTGAGCCATGGATGTTTGGGGCATCGGCCAGGGAAACCGGTTCACCGCGGCGCTCCGCCCGACCAAACGCCTCCGCACTCACCCGGATGAACAATCCATGCAGGCCGGAATGGTGTCGCGGCAAGCTGGCGGACGCCCTCTCGAACGCCTCGTCTTCCAGGGTCGCCAACGTTGTCCGAATCCACGCCCGCTCATCCGGGAACCCTTCCAGACCTTCCAGGTCTCGGGCCAGCAATACCCGGCGCTCGCACACGCGACGCCCGTGCACATCCACCATCCGTGCCAAGACCTCTTCGGAGGCGAGAATCGTCGTCAGGGCCACCGCCCGTTCCCAGAGGCGGCACCGCTTTGTGTGCCCGACGCGGGATCCGGGGACGCCCGTCGCCTGGTGGGCCTCGGGGGAGTCCTGGAGTGGCGGCCGCATCTGCAAGGTCAACCCGGTGCTTGGCGACGCTGGCCTTCGAGACCCCTGATCGCCGAGGCGCACGGCGATCAAACCGACGCGCCGACCCGCAAGTCCCGCAGTTGGGGACGGGTTGTACCCTGCCCGGTTCAGATCAGGCCGTAGGGCTCCCAGTACTCGTCGCGGACGATGGGGGTGTGGGTGGCGGGGCTGGGCAAACCATCCGTGTAGCGGTACATGGAGACGCCGATGTCATCCTGGTTCTCGAGGCCGACGCAGGCCCGATCGGCATCGGGCGGGACGGTGCCCCAGTCGTCGCCGGCTCCCACGAAGGAAACCACCTCATGGTAGAGGTAAAGGTACTCGGAATCAATGATGAAGTGGACGTTGAAGGCGGCGCCGAGGGTGGATTCGAGGCTGAAGCCCGTGCCCGGCCGCACGTCGATCCACTCGTCGCAGGGAGCGTACTGCTGGTCGATGCCCCAACTATTGGTCGGGTACCCAACTGCTGCCCCTTCCTGAACCGTCGGCTGCGGCGGCGGCACGTACAGCGGTGCGGCCTCATGCACCCAAACCTCAACGTCCACGCCGCGTTCCATGTAGAAGACGATCTTGGTCGGCCAGTAGTAGTCGGTGTAGTCACAACCGAAGAACAGGGAAATCGAAAACGGATCGTCGCAGTCGGCCCGTTCCGTGAAGAATCCCACGCGGCATTTCTGCAATTGCTCGCCGCGGCAGGTTTTGAGCGGTTCCGGCTGACTGGCACTGCCGTAGCAGCTCCAATCGCCATTGTCGTAGCCGGTGCATTCCCTGCCCCATGTTTCGGCCCAGAGCGCGGGGTCGAGGGCGGCGTCCAGTTCACCTGGAACGGGATCAGGCAACGATGGCGCGCGGTACGTGATCTCGACGAATCCAGAAGCAACGGTGATGGCCGTAAGGTCGATCGTGTGCTTGCTGACACCTTCCTCGCCGTACTCGAGCGGCCACGATGTCAGCACTTCCGGAACCGGTTCGGCCAGGATGAAATGGTCGATCAAATCGCCGACGGCGGCGTCAGCGGGAGTCAGGTTCAGGGCGGCGAAAAGCCCCATCACGATCGCTAGGCTGCGACGCTTCATGCGCCTAGACGTCTTTTCCAAGTGTTTAATCTAAGAGCATACATACACATGCTGGGGCAGCCGTTTGCCTGCCATGGGGTGGCCCGGGCGCCCGCCAAGGAAGGGGGCGCCGGGGCCTGTTGGTGCCTAACTGAAGGCGCCG
>JBFJYU010000172.1:0-7109 GCA_041622435.1 Thermoplasmatota archaeon
GCGAGGCGCGCAGCGCCGGACTCCGAGCCGCGCCAGCGGCTTGGGGGCGCGGCCAACTCGCGTTAGCGAGTTGGCCGGGAGCGAGCGCCGCGAGCGGGACCCTGGTGCCGCGCTGGCGCGGCGCTAGGGGCGGCAAATTCTCGCTAGAGGATTTGCGGCGAGGCGCGCAGCGCCGGACTCCGAGCCGCGCCAGCGGCTTGGGGGCGCGGCCAATTCTCGGTAGGTGCCCCAGGCGAAGCCCGGCCGCCCAAGCGAGCTGGGTGCGTGTCCCTGCACCCGGCGCGCGCGTCTCGTCGGTGCCCGGCCGCACCCTTTGGATGATTCGGCCCCGCGAAACCTTTCAGGCAAGCGTTGGTGGCCGGCCCACCCGAAAGGGGAGGCTTCCCATGAAGACCACCGTCATCGCCCTGACCCTGTGCCTGCTAGCTTTCGGACTGGCTGCTCCCGTGGCCGACGCCGACGACCAGCCCGGCTTCGGACGCTGCGAACTCGTGCGAGGGCCCGCCATCGCCGAGTACGAGTGGGACGGCGAAAGCCGCAGCATCAGTCTCGTCGACCTCGAGTGCTACTGGTAGCGCCCGAATCGAACCTCTTCCTTCCCTCTTTGCACCGCTTGGGGGCCCATCAGGCGCCGGTTCCTAGGATGGGGGCGGCCGGGGCCGCATGAGGCGCTGAAGGAGCGCCAGGCGGCGGTTGGCACGGGTGCGCTGCCGCTCGTTCCAGTCGCGCGCGAAGGGTGTCAAGTTGTCCATGATTGTGCATGGCCCTACGTCCCACATTTGAACGTTTGGGCACGTATCTCGAGTGGCCAGACAGGGGCCTAGCGGCGTCGGGCAAGGATGAGTCCGATGGCGGCGAGGGCTGCCAGGATGGCGGCGACGCCGATGCCAGGCGCGTCGACGCCGAAACCGGAACTGTCGTCCGTGGTCGTGCCTCGCGAGGCGCAGCCGATGTCGGGGCTAAGCCCCTCGAATTCCAGCACGAGGACGAGCGAGTAGGCCAGCCCGCCTGGCGCCAGGAAGCCGGACTTGGTCGCGGGCCCAACGTGCAAGGTGCCTGTGTCAAGGCCGTGCTCCTGGATATCGCCCCGGGCGAGGCTGGTCTCCTCCGTCTGGGTTCCGATCCCCAGGTTCTCGGACGCGTCGTCGAAGTAGGTGGGCGCGCCCCCGTTGGGGCCCAGGCCGATTCCCAGGTCGCCGCCTCCCGTGATGCCGTTTTCCCAGGCCAGCGTGATCGACGCCGACTGGATGCGTGCGGCGTAGCCGGCCCTGGCCGCCGGGTCGGTGCCCACGTCCAGTTCGCGGTCGTCCCACGCGTAATTCGAGCCGGTGACGAACCCGGACGAACCCGCGCCGGGGCCCCAGGTGCCGTTGATGGTCACTTCCATGCGCGACTCGTACACCGTGATGATCTGCATGCTGGACGGACCGCTGCTCGGGACGCCTGGCAGCCACTCCTCGGTGAACCCGTCCGCGGCCGCGACAAGGCCGACCACGATGCCCTCCGGCACGCGCATGGCGACCAATCCGTCGGCGTCGGTGTTGGCGCGCAGCGTATGTCGCGTGTCGACCGTGGGGTAGAATTCGCCTGGAATCGCTTGGCCGGGGTCCTGCCCTTCGCCGGCTTCCCGCGCCTGCTCCAGGGTTGTACCGTCCCAGTACGCCACCACTGCGGCACCTGGAATGGGTTGCCCGTCGGTCGCGCTGAGGACGCTCACGGCAAGGTGGTGGGGCCCATCGCCGACCACGGATGGCGCGCCGCTGGTACCCCTTGCGGTGACCGGCGGGCCCGCGCAGGACACACAGCCGGACAGCGAGATCGTGGCCACCACGGCCAGGGCCGTGCACACGCGCAAAAGCAGGCGTCGTCGGGGCATCATGCGTGGATTTCGGCCGAGGCGCCTAAACTTTGCCGGCGCCGCGTGGCCGATCGACGAGCCGGGCCAGGCAACGATGTCGGCAGCGGACGTTCCAGCGGACGTTCCCCGGCCGGCCGCTACTGACCCTTCGACTCCCCCAGCACCCAGCCGGCTGCGATGAGATGAGCCAGGCGCAGCGGCTCGGGCATGAAGCCCCGGATGGTCGTCGTGGCCACCAGGTCCCGCGCGGCTTCGGGTTCGATGCCGTACGGTGTGAGCGTCAAATCGCCGCGGGCGTCGGGGATCATGGCAGGCACCACGCGGTCGATGCGGGCCCACTTGTCGCGGCCGTTGGGAATGTGGGTGTCCACAAGGGCGGCGCGGACGGCTGGCAGATCGGGTGTGCCCCGGGCGACGGCGATCACGGGCAGCCCGGTCGCCTCATGCAGGGCCGGCAGGTCCAGGGTGTTGAAGCCGCCCACCATCAGGTTCTGGACCAGGACTGCGGCAAGATTTGGCCGGATGCGCGCGCCCGACGTCGCGGCCGCGATGGCCTCGGTGGCGTCGTCGCCGTCCACGGCCGCGTCGGTGCGCAGGACCGCCTCGACGTAACCCGTCGCGGCGCGCGTGACCACGCCGACAAGGGGAACCCGGTCGTCGCTGCGCTCAAAGGGCGCGTCGTCCCAGCCAATCACGCGGACCTCTGGCTTCATCGTCGGGCTGTCCTGATGCTAGCTGAACGCGTTCAGGTCGCCGTCGCCGAGGTGGCGAACGTCGTTGGACCGCACCAGCACCACGCCGTCGGCTTCGACTTTCAATTCGTTGATGCACGCGTTGCTCTGGGGAAAATCCTCCAGCCGGTCGAGGCCCACGTGCTGCAGCGTCGCCATGAGCACGCGGTTGATGCGCCCGTGGGCGACCACGGCCACGTTCTCGTCGCGGGCCTGGCGCAGCAGCCGGTCCACGAACGGACGTACGCGCACCTGTGCCAGGAGCGCTGACTCGCCGCCGGGAAAGGACTGGTCCGGGAAACCCATGCGCCACGCGTCCAGAATCTGCGCCACCTCGTCGCGAACGGAGTCCACGTGCTGTCCGGCCAGGGCACCGTAGTCGAACTCGTAGATTTCTGACGCCACCTGGAGCACCGGGCGCCCGTTGCCGTTGACCTCGTGGCCTTCCAGGACCGCCTGGGCGGTCTGTCGGGCGCGCATCAGGGGGCTGGTGTAGATCGCGTCGAGGCCAGCGTCCCGCAGGGCCCGCCCGACGGCGGCTGCCTGCCGGTGGCCTAGGTCCGAGAGTTCGCTGTCAATACGGGGGCCCTGGATGATGCCGTCGCGGTTGCACGTGGTCTGCCCGTGGCGGACGAGGTAAACGCTGCCCACTAGGGGCTCGATGGCCTGCGGCGGGACATAGGAGTTGCGCTTGGGCCGCTCCGCCTCTTAAAGCCCCCCCGCGTGCGCCGCCCCGTGCGCCGGCGCGACCTGGAACAACTGCTGGAGGCGATCCCACGCCACAACGACCCCCAGCCGGAGCTGGAGCAGTACCGCACGCCGGCCCCGGTGGCCGCGGATTTGCTCTGGGAAGCCCATCAGGACGGCGCCATCAAGGGCCGCCGCGTGCTGGATCTCGGGTGCGGCACCGGAATCTTCGCCATTGGCGCGGCCCTCTTGGGAGCCGATTCCGTGCTGGCCGTGGAAGTGGACGCTGCCAGCATTGACTTGGCACGCGCGGCGGCGGCCGCGGGAACGGTTGCACGACACACCCGGGACCGCATCGAATGGATCGAGGCCGACCTCGCCGACTGGCACCCCGAGCCCGGCTCCGCCGACACGGTGCTCATGAATCCCCCCTTCGGCGCGCAGAAAGCCAACCGCCGCGCCGACCGCGTCTTTTACGAGCGCGCGGCCGAGGCCATCCAGGGCAGCCCCAACGGCTCCATCTGGTTCCTCGCCCAGCCCAGCGGCGAACGCTTCCTGCGCTCCTTCCTGCGCGAACTGGGCCTCGGCCTCGAGCGCGTCGCTGTCTGGGACTACCCGCTGGAAGCCACCATGGCGCACCACGAGCGCGAAGTGCGAACCATTCCCGTGGGCGGATACCGGGCAGGGCGCTAGCTGCCGCCACGATCGCAGCCAACCCCCAAGGGTGGGCTGGGCCGTTATAATCGGAGTTGGCTAAGTATGCAACGCCAGCTTCGCCGCCGTGGACTTGTTGGCCAAGCTGGTAACCCTTGTCGCGGTCGCAGCGCTAGCCGGATGTGCGCAGCCCGCCCTGCCCCCGGCCGCGCTTGAAACGGTGGTGCCCGGCGCGGTGGGCCTCTGGCATCAGCTCCCCACCCCGGCCTCCCCGGAGGGGTCGTTCGCTGTTTATGAATGGCAGGTGCCCCTGGATTACTACAACAAGAGTGACCAATTCACGCTCCATGTCGACCCCGGAACGGACCCTGCCGTACGGTCGTGGGCCGTGCTCGCCTTCCTCGTCGGTGATGCGAATCACACCTACGTCGGCGGTGTCATCGCACCCGACGTGACGGTCTCCGATGGACAACGAGGGCCCTCCATGGCGCCGCTCTTCGTGGACTTCGGGGGCGGGCGGCCCGCTTCGGCGATCTTCGTGAACCTGCCCGGGAACCTGCTTGTTCATGGAATGCGGTCCGGGCCGCCGCTCCTCCCCGGCGCGAAACTACTCATCGTCACCGCCGCCAGCGCGGATCGCGAAACAACATGGACCCCATTCGTCCGCAGCGCCGAGGAACCCAATGCGCGACTCATCAACCCGGGAGATGTGCGACGGATGGCCGGCACGCCGCGGGGAGCGGCGCCGATCGCCACCGGCCACGGGTTTGGCGCCGACTTCGCGGGCTACGATGTCACGGCGCTTGACTTCGCGGTCACCTACGAGTCCCCCGGCGCCGCCGTGGAACGAATTGGGCCGGCGGATCTCCACCGGGTTGTCACGATCTCAGCCCCCGCCACTGGCTGGGCTCGCGCCACGGTCAACACCGGCAACCTCTACGGCGCCGCTTCCGCGCTTCAGCTTGACTTGGCCGTGCTGGAGTCACGGCTTGTGGCCGACCCAACGGCCGGCCTGCAGCGAGACAACTTCTGCGCTTTCGCTCCCATTTGCACGCCCATCCATACGTTGGGTGCCTCCGTCGAAGGGGTCGGCGAAGGCGGGAGCACGATGCGCGTGGAACGCGTGGGAGCACACGCGGCGCTGCTGAACGACGGCGGCGTGACCCATGTGTGGTTCAATGCCACCGACAGCCTGGGGCTTGGTCGGTTTGGAAACCCCGCCACCTGGGTCAACGGCGAACCGACGCAGGAGGAGGCACGATGAAGCAGGCGGCCATCACGCTGGTCGTGGGTGTTCTGCTGGCCGGTTGCTCCGGGACGGTTCCCACGGAAAACAACCCTGTCGAAGCGGCGGCTGCTGATTCAACGTGGCAATCGCTGTCCGTCGAGGCGAGCCCCGAGGGGACGGCGGCGGCTTTTGTCTGGGAGCCCGATGCGGCGCTGGGCTTGACCGGGCATGGCAACGGCATCGTGGTTGACCCCACCCGCTCCACGAATCCAGAAAACATCACCGCCTGGGCAATCCTCTTTTTCACGCCTGGTCGAGACGCGCTGGTGCTGGAAGGGGCCCTCGTGGAGGGCAGCCACCAGGAGTGGACGGTGCCGGGAGGCGAGCCGTCATGGATTCCGACATCCGTGGACTTGCAGGTCATGCCGCTCGGCGAAGCACCGCCGGGAAGCCCTTGGAACACCAGGTTCGGTGTAACCCTGGGGCCGATTCCAAGCGACGAGCGCTACGTTGGCAAAACGGTCGGATCGCTTCGCAACGACACGGCCCGCGTGGTCGTCGTCGCCGCCGTCGGCGAGCCAGGCGCAACCCTTGACGTATCCTTCCGGCCCAGCAGCGCGGCGATCGACCGGGGCCTGGATTTCACGATGCGGGCCCGCGCGGCGGGACAGCCCGCTGCGGCTCTGGCCGAAATAGGTCGGACGGAGGGCTTCGAACTGGCGTTCTTTGCCCGGACCTCATCCACCTTCGGTCAATCCTATTGGCTGACCGGCGAGCAGGAGCCGTGGCACGAGACATTGCCGGCCGGGGAGCGCAGCCAGGTGCCAGGAGGGATGCGGACTGAGGCGCTGGAAATCAGGCGGGAGTCCCGCAGCGGCTGGGCGTTACTGGCGGTTCGCGAGGATTCCGGCACGGGCATTGCGGAAACGACGTATGAGGGCCATGCGTTCGGCGTTCGCGCGGACGGCCACGTCATCATGAGCACCGGTGCGGTTTGGTCGTGTACCGTTTCCTTGTGCGACAGGGACCTGTACCACGATGCCACCGTAACGGCCGAGGGCACGGGAGACATCGAATGGCGAATCGAGCGCACCTCGGTGGCAAATCCGACGTTTGCCGACTCTCTGCACTTTGTCTACATCTGGATCGGCGGCGGTCTGGAGAACCTGGCCGGCATACCCGGCGAGTCCGTTTTCGTGGATTGGACGTACCCATAGCCCCGTCGAGTGACGGAGGTATGGGAAGCCAACCCGGCGGTGAGGTGAATCGCAGCCGTGAAACCCGGCGCCGTGATGCCTGTGCGTGTTCCATTGGGTCGTTCGGCTGGCGCGCGGCGCGTGCGCCGGTGGCCTGGTCGCCATGCTTGCCTTCTTCGCGCTCCTGCCCGTCGCACTCACATGGGAGGCCGCCGCTCCCGATTCGGATTACTCGTATCGTTTCGTGCAGCCGGGGCCGGAGGAGGCTCTGGCGGGCGTCTTCGTGCTCGTCTCCATCGCCGCGGCGTTGACTCCCCTGCCGGCCAGCCGCTGGACGTGGGCGGCCGCGCGCTCGCTGGCCTGGGGCGGCGCCATCGCCGCGTTGCTGCTCCAGATCGTTCCCGTAAGAGCAAGTACCTCCAGCGACCCCTGGATCGGTTTGTTTGACTGGGGCGTGACTTGGGGCCTCGGCCTTGCGGCCGCCGTGGGGGCCCTCCTTTGGAGCGCACCAGCCGAGGCGTGGTTGGCCGAGCAGGCGCCGAGCCCAGCCACGATGGAGCGCGTACCATGAGGCCGCGCCCGTCCGTTTTGGCTTTGACGGTGGCCTGGGTGCTGGCTGCGGCGAGCAGCGGCTGCCTAACCGATTGTCCATTCCCCCAGCCTTGGGAGATCAAGATCCACAACTCTTCGACCGAAGACGCAACCGTTCACATGCTCATCGAGGATATGGCCGGCAACGTCGTGCTGAACGCGAC
>JBFJYU010000173.1:0-7067 GCA_041622435.1 Thermoplasmatota archaeon
AGTGAGGGCGTTCACCAAGCCCTGGTGCCCATCGTCCTCGAACTCGATAACGTCGTGACATGCATTTCGCAACATCGCCTGGGGTTTTGCGTTATAGTCTGCAAGGGATGGCAGAACTGCCATTCGGGCGTAACGGCCGGCCTGCCCCTGCCGACGTTCCCAGAGCGCCGAGTAGACCAAGGGATACGTCTTATCCCGTACAACTCGCTGCTGGGTGCTGGACGAGGCTTGAGGGTAGCCAATAATTTGAATCAAAACTCGCGGGTCAATCGGCGATACGTCCAGTTCCAGGGGAAATTGATCGCCCGGCAGTTCCACCTTCATACGGTTCAAGCGTTCGGCAGCATATTTCTTGCGTTCGGCTTCGCCGCCGTGAGCGACTTTAACGAGATTCTTGCGCATGACTCGCTTTACGCGATCGATGAATTTCGCCGACTCTGAGGCTTCCTTGTAGAACTCAAAAAACTGTGTCACCTTCGCGAGCCCTTGGATGTATGCGAGGATGTCGCCATCCTCATCCGCCTGCCTTGGTCGCAATTCGGTGCCAACTTCTTGCATGTTGTAACGGTCTAGGAATTCGGTACGACCGGCCCAGCCGTGCCAGTCTTCAAGCGCCCCCATGGACCTTAGTTCGTTGAGGTACTCGCTGGCATCGGTGAGATGCCCATCGCGGTGAATGTATAGGACGACATCGTCGCCATATTTGTCCTTGAACGGGACGGTAATGCGGTCGCCATAGCCCGATCGAACTGGGTAGGCTGTGATGCGGCCGCAGATGGCGTTGCGGACCTCCTCGATACCTACCATGAGTGGGACGCTCGATTCGGTTCCGATGTATATGCCTTGAGTTGGGTCGTCAATGGAACCACTTCTCCAGGCTTCGTTGCGTGGCTGCTGGCGGTGCGCCCTTCTCCACGGCAACGTCTGCCCTTCCGTCTTCGTCTTGCAGGCCATAATGATGGCTAAACGCACCCATCAGGTCAGCCGGCCAAATATCCGTCCACCCCTCGATGTCTCCCGGCACTCGCGTGGTATTACGACCCCTCGGATCAGGGGGGAACCACTGCCATTCATGGAAGTGGGGTTGATCTGGTCCATGGCGCTTGCCGTCCGCATCAAAATCGCCTGCGTGGTGGTCGATGTGGGCCATGAGCAGGAAATCTGTCACGCCATCGTCCGGAACCACCTTAATTCGGAATTGACCGGCGTCGTTGGGCACGGCCAAGACAAAAATCGGTGATTCAATGATATCTTCCAAGCAGCCAGGGTGGACCTCTTTGGCGGACATCCAGTGGCCGTCGCGAACCGCCGGATCGGGTGCCTCCAATGTCAAACTGTCATCCAGGACCTTAGGCGTCTCCGCCTTCCACCGCTCGTAATGCTCTCGGCCAAAGGAGGGGCGCCTCCGTCGCTTTCCCACGCCACCATACTCTGCTGAAACTATACAAATGGGTCGCTTCGCAAGGGCCCGTCATTTTGGCTCTCGCCGCAGCGTGTCCGTGGACGCCGGCTAACTTCCCCTTCACCACTTTTCCACCTAGCATCCACCCGATCAGCCATACCTAGGCAGCAGTGCTCAAGTCTGCTTTCACTTGGCTCGCCAAAGCTTAACCCAATTCCTTCCAGCGGCGGTATAACCGGGACGCAGCGCCTGATTATCCCGCTGCGGTATAGCAGCAATCGCCCAAAATCCGAGCCCGCTAGCGGGCGAACCCTTCCCCGTTGCCAGCCACACCCGTGCCGCCCGGGCTGATGAACTGAATTGGTCACAACATTCGAGGCGTGCTGATCCGCCAATACCTCGGCTCAACCGGCGTCGGGGCGGGACCGAATTTTCATCTGTTTGGGGGTGGGTTTTTCACTTCTCTGGCAACGTTTCGACGAACGCCATTGCCCGATCCAGCCATTTCAGGAGGTCCTCGTCGTCGGCCAGTTCGTCCTGGGAGACGAGGAACCAGCCGGCCATGGGTTTGCCTGATCCCATGGGGTCGAAGCCTGTGGCGGGGCCGGGGTCTGCGTCGGGCCCGAGGCGCACGAGCAGTTCGTCGTTGTGGACGCCGAAGGCCATGTTGCCGCCGGAGATCCAGCAGCGGGCGCCGAAGACGTTCTTTTCTTTGAGGTCGGGGGCGGCGAGGTCGCGAACGCGCTCGATGAGGACGGGGTCGTTGGGCACGCGTGGCGATTGCGGGGTTGGCTGAAAACGGGGTGGTGGGTGGGGGTGCCGCGTGGGCTGGCGCCGCCCGGGCGGGTCTCGTTGGGGCTCGTGGAAGCCTGTGGCGTTGCTTAGGCGTCGTGTCCGGTGAGTCGGGCGGCGCTTGCGTCGATGGCCGGCTCATCGAGTTGCGCGAGGCACAGGTCGACCCAGGCGATGCCGTTGCGGGCCCAGGAGAGTCCCATTTCCAGCGTCATGCGTTGGTAGCGGTGTCGTTGCGGGACGCCGGGGGTGTCGAGGGTGGGGAGCGGGATGGCCTCGAATGTCGCGAGCTTGTCGGCGTAGGTGCGGCGCAGGCGGTGCAGGTGTTCGCGGACGCGGTCGGGGGGGATGCGCTCGGCGAAGAAGAGTTGGACGAGGGCGGCTTCGCGAACGGGTGCGGGGAGGAGTTCGGCGTCGGCCAGCCAGCGGTCCAGTTCGGCTTCGCCGGCGGGGGTGATGGTGTACACCTTGCGGTTGGGGCGGTTGTCTTGGACTTCGACGGCGGATGTGGCCCAGCCGTCGCCGGCCATGCGGTCGAGGGTGCGGTAGATTTGGGCTTGGTCGGCGGGCCAGAAGTGGGCGATGGAGCCGTCGAAGCACTGGGTCTTGAGGTCGTAACCCGTCATCGGTTGGTCTGCGAGGATGCCGAGGATGGCGTGGGCCAGGCTCACACGGGGGCTAGCCCGGACGAGTACATGACATCTCTGATGTAGGACAAGTCCTATATGACAAGTCGTACATGGCCGCTGCATGGCCCTGGACGCCCTGTTCACCCTCGCCAACGCCGTCGCCCTCTGCGGTTGGCTGCTCCTGCTCCTCGCCCCCCAGTGGAAAGCCACCCGCCGTGGGCTGCCCCTGGCGGTCAGTTTCCTGCTCGGACTCGCCTACATCGCCCTGGCCGCCGTGGGTTTCCCCAAGGCCATCGAAGCCGGCGGCGGCTTCGCCAGCCTGCAACAGGTAGAGGCGCTCCTCTCGGAACCGACAGCCCTCCTGGCCGGCTGGATCCACTACCTCGCCTTCGATCTCTTCGTCGGCTCCTGGATCGCCGCCGACGCCTTACGGCAGGGCTTCCACCGCCTCGCAACGGCACCCGTCCTGCTGCTCACCTTCCTCGCCGGCCCTGCAGGCCTGGTCCTGTACTTCCTGATGCGCGCCACGTTTTGCAAACAAATCGCCGTGGAGATCACCGGAGGTTACCCCCATGCCTGAGCTGCGCGCCGCCGCCCGAGCCGCCAGCCACCAGGAGCCCATCCTGTGGCGGTGGGGCATCGCCCAACTCGCCCTCGTGCCCATCGCCCTCGCCGCCATGGCGCTCGATCCCCGCACGGTCGATGGCGTGGACAACTGGCTCAAACCCACGAAGTTCCTGATCAGCGGCGGCATCTACTGCCTCACCGTCGCCCTGCTCCTCGTACCCCTGACGCCCGGCCGCTCCCGCAACTACATCCGCTGGGCCACCGCCGCCGGCCTCGCCGTCGAACACGCCATCATCGGAATCCAGGCGGCCCGGGCGGTCCCCAGCCATTTCGCCCAAAGCATCGACCTCAACGGCCTCGCCTACGCCGTCATGGGCTGGGCCATCGCCGCGCTCACCGTGGGCGCCGTCCTGCTGCTCGTGCGCCACGTCCGCGATCCCCGGGCCCGCGCCCTTCCAGCGCCCCTGCGCGCAGGAATCCTCGCCGGCCTCGCCATCAGCCTCCTGGGCTCCGTCGCCGGCGGCACGATGAGTGGCATCAACAGCCACAGCCTCGGCGCCCAGGACGGCGACGAGGGCCGCGTGCCCGTGGTGGGCTGGAGTACCGAACACGGCGACCTGCGCCCCGCCCACTTCGCCGGCCTGCACGCGCTCCAGGTCTTGCCGGCCTTCGGCTGGTGGCTCGCGCGCCCAGCCAGCACACCCGCGCCGGCCGCCATCGGCCTCGTCGCCAGCGTCGGCCTAGGTGGCCCCCCGGGCGCCGGGCAACGCGGTCGCACCGGCGTGGTCCTGGCCTTCGCCGCCGCTTACGGCGCAGTTGTCCTGGCCCTGTTTGTGATGGCCCTGGCGGGGCGACCCGTCGTACACCTGTGACGACGCCGGGCAGGCCGTCCGGGCACCCCCCGGTCGGCTGCGCGCTTGATCCAAGTCGGCGAGTACCGCGACCACGATCCGGCGCCACGGGGCACCATGGAAGAACCAACGTGAGCGCAGTCTTTTGCCTGCCCCGCCGCCACCGTTGGTCTGTGCCCATTAAAAGCCTGGCCCTGATGCTGCAAGGCCGAACAGACGGGCGGGAGCACCTTCAATGCATGAAAAAAACAATCAGAGGAACCATCAAAAAACGTTGACTTTGGCCGCGCTGGGCATGACTCTGTTGGCCATGACGGGCCCGGCTCCCGTGGCTGCCACAAGCCTCACCTGCGAGCCAGGCGAACGAGTTCTTGACGCAGCCCAGGGCGCGGGATGGACCACCATCACCATCGCCTCCCCGCTGACCGGCTCCTTCCACGTCCCCTCCGGCGAGATCTGGTCCATCGCCGGGGACCTTCTGGTGATCTCCGACGACGCCCGAATCGACGGCGCCCTGGTCAGCACGACCGGCTCCGTCACGCTGGTGGCCGGGACCCTGGAACTCAACGGCATCCTAGCGGCCGGCAGCTCCGCGGACCTGACATACAGCAACCGCTTCGCCGAGCCGGGCGGCGACGTCAGCGCCATGGCCATGCACCTTGTGGCGGGCCCCGACGCCTGCGTCGCCAGCGGAGACGGCGGCAACGGCGACCGGCCAAACGTGTATCCCAACCGCGGCAAAGGCGCCGAGGGCGGCTCGATCATCGCCCCGACCTACGGCGGCTCGGCCTACCTGGGCAACGGCGGCGACGGCGGCGATTGGTATGGCTGCCCTCCGCTCGATGGCGCGGAGGATGGCGGGTACGGCGGAGCGTCGGGCCAACTGATCGGCGACGCGGCGGTCCTGCCCGGATCCGGCGAGGGTGGCGACGGCGGCGACGTCGATGCCTATTGTGCCAGCGAAGGTCGATGCACCGACCCCGCCACCGCCAAGAGCTGTGGCATGCGCGGGGTCGTCCCCTGCGAGGATAATGGCGGGGACGGCGATCCGGGCTACCCCGGATTTAACGGCGGCACGAGTGGCGAGAGCGGAGGTAACGGACGGTACGGCGAGTCCGTTATGGTTATGGGTGGCAAGGGCGGCGACGGATACCTGCGCGGCGGCGACGGCGGCGACGTGATCGCCATTGCCCAGTGCGGCGGCCATGGCGGCGACGGCGGCGACGGCGGCAGCGACTGGGGCGATATCGGTGGTGATGCAGGCAACGGCGGCAACGGCGGCAACGGCGGCCCGGGCGGCGAAGCCGCCGCGTTCGGCGGCAAAGGCGGTGACGCCTCCCACGGCCCAGGGGGCGACGGCGGCGATGCGTTGGCGGTGGGAGCCGAAGGCGGCGACGCGGGCTCCGGCGCGACGGGCGGATTCGGCGGCGGCGGCGACGGCGGCGACGGCGGCGCGGGCGGCGTGGGCGGCGCGGCGGAAGCGTACGGCGGTGCCGGCGGAAACGGCGGCCATGGCCTAGCGGGGAAGGCCGGCCATGCGATCGCCTTGGGTGGCGACGGTGGCCGAGGCAACAGCGGAGGCGAAGGAGGTTACTCTAGTGATGCTGATGGCGCCCCCGGCGCCAGCGGCGACGGCGGCCCTGCCTTGACGTACGGCGGCGCAAGCAACGACGGCGGCGACGCCGAGGCCTACGGCGGCGACGGGCACCCGGCCTATGGTGGGGGAGCCGACGGCTGCCGCGGCTCCGCCGAGGCCAATCCCGGGCCGGCCCTGCGCATGGAGGGGCGGTCCGGCAACGCCACGGCCCGACCCGGCAGCCACGGTGGGCCCGAGCCCGCTTGTGGAGGTCTATCCTACACGCCTCTGCAAGACTGGGTGCTGAGTTAACCAGGCGACGGCCCACCTTATCCCTTCCCTCCCCTACGCCCGCCGCTCGCAGCCCTGAAGAACAGACGCCCGGTCGCTGGGCCCGTGGCCGATCAACCGTACCGCCTCCCCGCCGAGTGGGAGCCCCAAGAGTCCATTTGGTTCGTTTGGCCCCGCGACCCGCTCACCTGGCCCGATCGCATCGAAGCCGCGCGGGGAGCCATCGCGGCGGCGGTCCGGGCGGTCGCGGCGCACCAAACCGTCAACCTGGCCGTCCACCCCGATCTCGCTGGCGACGCCCAGGCGGCGCTGGCCGGCGTGGCCAACGTTCGCTTGCACCCAATCGAACACCAGGACTCGTGGGTCCGCGACTACGGGCCCCTCACCCTGGTGGACGACGCCGGCGGTCGCCGCACCCTCAAGTTCCGCTTCGACGCCTGGGGCGGGAAGTACGAGAGCCTGATGGCGGACGACGAGGTCGTGCCCCGCCTCGTGGCTGCTGGCGCCATGCCAGACTTCGAGGCCATCGACTTCGTCCTGGAAGGCGGCGCCGTCGAAACCGACGGGCAAGGCACGTTCCTCGCCACCGAGTCCGTGGCCGAGGGGCGCGATCAGACGATCGAGGAGCACGAGGCGGTCCTGCGGGAGCACCTCGGCGCCCAAGCCGTCCTTTGGCTCGGCGACGGCATCGAGGGCGACGACACCGACGGCCACATCGACACCATCACCCGTTTCGTCGCCCCCGCCACGGTGGTCACGACCGTGGCGCCCCCAGGCCACCGCGACCACGATGCGCTCGCCGAAAACCGCGCCCGCCTCGACGCCTTCACCGACGCCCGCGGCCGACCCCTTGAGATCTTGGAACTCCCCGTGCCCACGACGCAGACCACCGACCGCGACGACATCCTGCCGGCCGGCTACGCCAATTTCCTCATCACCAACGGCGTCGTCCTCGTGCC
>JBFJYU010000174.1:0-7064 GCA_041622435.1 Thermoplasmatota archaeon
GCCGGCCTGGCTGGCCGGGGCCGCAACCCGGCCATCATCGCCACGGCCGCGCTGGTTGCCATCGCGACGATCGGTTACGGCCTCGCCGTTGCCGCAGGCGCCATCGCCCTGGCCCTCACCTTGGCGCCCGGCCGGGCCCGCGTGGCCTCACCCGGCGCCGCAGGGGCTTTGGCTCGTGGCCGGCCCGCCCTGCGGCCCTTTGGCGTCCACCTGATCCACCTGGGGCTGCTCGTGCTCATCGGCGGCTACGCGGCCAGCACCTACGCGTCCACTGAGGCCGATGGCCTGCTGCTGGGCGCCGCTGGTCCAGACAGCGCCGACGACCTGGGATCCTGGCACCTGGCTTTTGCCAGCGCCGAGGCTGCCAGCGCTCCCGACGCGACCGACGGGGGTGCCGACTTGATCACGGTCCAAGTGGACGCGAGTCGCAACGGCGAACACGTCGGCACATCCCGGGTTCGCTTCCATTGGGTTGAACAGGTCCAGCACTACGACCCCGAGACCCACGTGGTTTCCATTGGTGGGTACGACCTCTACCTGGCCGGTCTGGCGTTCTGCCGCGACCCGAGCGGCGGCTGTGCCGGCGACGATGCCTGGGTGGGCGCGCACGAGGACGGCGTCGGCCGAATCCCCGCCGGGCAGCCCATCACGGCGGTCGTCCTTGACGCCAAGGTGCTTCCCCTCGCATCGCTCCTCTGGGGCGGCGTCAATGCCATGATGCTCGGAATCACGCTCGTGGCGCTGCCTAGCCGGCGGCCGGCGCCCGCCGCGTCGTCCACACGGGTGCCAACGTCGCGCCCCCTGACAGCCGGCCAACCGTCGGGCGGGGTGGTGCAAGCCGCGCGCGGCAGTGTCCGCCGGGCCAGCCAGACCAGCCAGACCAGCCCGACCAGCCGGGCCCGCCGGACGAGCCGAGCCGAAATCGAACGCCGCATCGAGGCCGAACTTGCCGCCGCCGCGTCCGTCAACGGCCTTGCCAACGGACCGGCAACCGCTCCAGCCGCATTGCGCGCCGCCGGGGCAGCCGACGAACCGGCTTTTTAATGGGGTCCCGCGTCGGCGGCCGCATGCGATTCGAGACCGTCCTGGCCCTCGGCGTTCTGGCCGTACTAACAACCGTCCCCGCCTCGGCCCAGCCCGGCATGGACAGCGACGCCGCGTACCTGGTACGCGGCGCCCTCGGCAACATCCCGACCACCGACGCCACCGAAGAGGCCGGCTTCTGGAACCAGTACGAGGCCCGCCGCGTTCAGCACGACGGCACCTCCACCGAGGTGGCCTTCACGGTCCCCGCAGGCGCCCAGGATCTCGGTCTCACGTGCAACTGCAACGGCTCGGCCACCCGCGCCGGCCAGACGTACACCTTCATGGTCGACGCCACCGAGCCGGCCGGCCCCGTCGAGGTGGTCTTCACCCACCGCCGCGCCGTCTCCACGGATGGCTTTGCCTTCGCGCTCTCCGGCATCCCGGCCGACGTGCGCGGCGACGCTTCCCTGCGCTTCTATGTCCCCGACCACTTCATCCTGGAGGCCGACATCGCGCCCACCGGAGCCCTGGAGTCGACGCCCGAAAACCCGGGCCTGCTGATCTACTTCTTCGACGGCACCGCCGACTCGGCCCTGCCGGAGTCCCTCTGGTTCACGGCCTACCCCCAGACCCAGTCCGTCTCCCCGCCGCCCGCCGACGGCGGCCTCGACCTCTTGGCTCTGCTCCTAGGCATCGCCATCGGTGTGGTCGTCTGGTACTTCCTCGTCGCTCGCGGCGTCGTGCAGGCCCGCCAACGCAAGCAGGTCGTCGCCAAGGCCGAGCACCAGCAGGTCGCCGAGCGGGAACCCGCCAACGTCCTGGAAGGCCGCAAGCGCGTCCTCATGGCCGGCCTGAAGGAACTGGAGTTGGCCAAGGCCAGCCAGCAGATTGAGACCGAGGTGTACGACCGCCTGAAGGCCGAGTACAAGAAGCAGACGGTCACCGTGATGCGCGCCCTCGAGTCCACCAAGCAGGCGTAAGCCGGTTCGTGCGGGCGGGGGCGGCCACGTGGCCGGCCCTGGCCACGCTGGAAGGCACCAAGCGTTCCAGAAGGCACAGCACGCCAGCTACGGGTAGCCGAAGTGATCCCGCCACTCGGCGGTCACGTCGTCGAGGATCGCCTGTTGCTCCTCGGTTAGGCCCCGGCGCCACTTGTCGTTGGCCGGCTTGATCTCGGCGTCCCGCATCGCGCGGGTGAACCCGGCGTCGGCGTCAAGGCCACAAAACGGCAGGACCTCATCGAACGCCGCGACCGGATCGTCGCACAAGGTCTCGTAGCGCACCTCCATCACGCGCTCGCGGGGCAGCCGCTTGAGCGCCGCCACCGTTGAGGCCATCAGGATGTTCCACTGGATGCCGGCGAGGGCGACGAAGCTCCGATCGTGCTTCTCCCAGAGTTTGGCTTGGTCCTTGGGCAGGGGGCCCCAGCGCCAGTTTTCGGGCCCGCGCCAGCCCCACCACCAGTCGACGCCCATCAGGCTGTTGGCGACCGGCCGGCCGTCGCGCACGACGTGAATGAATTTGGCGTCGCTCCACACTTCGTTGAGAAACCCGGTGCGGGGCCAGCCCGTCACCTTGAGCAGCAGCCGATCGCGCTTGGCCGTCGTGGTCTGCTCGAAGGCCTCCCGCAGGCGCCGAACGGACTTGGGCGTCGCGTCGCCGGCGACCAAGTCGCGGCAGGGGGTGCTGAAGCCGGGGTAGTGCTTGTCCCAGAGCTTGTAGCACTCGACGGGGCCCGCCCGCTCCTGTAGCTTGGCGCCCAGGACGGGGGTCTTGAGGTTGTTGAGAACCCAGCGGTTGCGCGCCGGCCGGTCGGGATCGCGGTTGGTCAGGGCGCTGATCCATGCCATGCGGGGGTGTTCGGCCAGCAGGTCGTGGAACAGCGTGGAGCCGCTGCGGCCGGCGCCGACGATGATGACGGGTTGTTCGATGGTCATGTCTGGTCCTCCCGGGCCACCTTCACGCGGCCCCCTGACACGTCGATGGTGCGCATCGCGACCACCGGCGTGCCGTGTCGGGCGGCGAGTTCGTAGCGGCGCAGGCCCTTGTCAAGGAAGACCAGGACCCCCTCGACGGTGGCGTACTCGTGCAGCGCGGCGAGGATGGCGTCGATGGTGCCGCCCGT
The DNA here is from genome assembly GCA_041622435.1 of Thermoplasmatota archaeon. Lineage (GTDB taxonomy): Archaea > Thermoplasmatota > E2 > JACPAO01 > JAHFTW01 > JBFJVP01. The sequence continues at coordinate 3,152 of JBFJYU010000174.1, forward strand.
GGACAGGACATCATCCAGCAGGAGGACGCGATCGTCGGCGGCGATGTCGTTGAGGTGCAGGCGATTGGTGGAATAGCCGGTGCGCGCACCGACCACCCGTTCGCCGGGCAGGCCGTACGGCCGCTTGCGAACGATCAGGTACGGGAGGTCGAGGTCCAGCGCCAGCGCCGCGGCCAGGGGCAGGGCCATCGCCTCGGGCGCCAACAACACCGTTGGGGCCAGATCCAGCCGGTCGATCTCCGCCTTGGCCCAGTCAACCCAGGCGCGCAGGATGGCGGGGTCGCAGCGGGGCACGCCGTCGGTAAGGGGATGGATGACGTACGCGTAGCCCTCGCGGTCCACGACGGGCGCGTCCTCCAGGGATGCGTCGACCACGTCTCGGTCCTCGGTCGTACTCAAGTGAGTACCTCCTCAAGTGCTGCCAGGAAGCGCTCCACGACGTGCCGCGTCACGTGGGGGCCCACAACGATGCGGATGGCGCGGAAGCGGGGTACCGTGTTGACCCGGATGCCCTTGGCCTGCAAGCGGGCCGAGAGGTCCTCCGGGTCGGCGGCGTAGAACGTGACGACGTTGAGTTCCGGCTCGGCCACCAGGGCGATGCCCATGGCCTGCAGGCGCGCGGCCAGGAACGTCGCGTTGTCCAGCATGGTCTCGGCCAGTCCCGCGTAGCCGGCCCGGCCAAGGTGGCGGTGAACGGCCCAGCAGGCGGCCACGGCGGCGCCCGGACGGGTGCCCATGAGCGTCGCCTGGCGGTCCGTGCTGACGTACGGGGTGTCGACGGCGACATCGTACCAGTCGGACTCGTTGCGGAGCACCATGACGCCTCCGGGGATGGGCGCCATGCCCATCTTGTGGGGGTCGAGGCTCAGCGAATGCACGCCGTCGAGTCGGAAATCGAAGGGACGCGGGCGGCGGCCGGCGCGGTCAAGGAAGGGCAGGATGTAGCCGCCGAAGGCCGCGTCCACGTGCAGCGGGACCTTGTGGCGCAGGGCCACCTCGGACAGGTCCGCGATCGGGTCGATCAGGCCCAGTTCAGTGGTGCCGGCGACGCCGACGACCAGGGCCGTGGAGCGGCTGATGGCGTCCTCCATGGCGCCGGGGTCCGCGTGGCCCGACTCCGTGGTCGGGATGTACCGCAGCTTCATCCCGAGCAGCCGGGCGGCTTTTTCGAAACTGAAGTGGGCCGAGTCCGGCAGGATCACGGTCTTGCGGCCCGGCCGGCGCGCCAGGTGCAACGCCAGCAGATTCGCCTCGGTGCCGCCGGTCAGGAACCGGGCGCCCGCCGCGGGCGGCGCGTGGAGCAGCGCCATGAGGTCGTCGAGAACCTCGCGCTCCAGGCGGGCCGCAGCCGGGAAGTGGCCGGGGTCTCCCAGATTCGTCTCTAGAAACAGGTCGTGCGCCCAGCGGGCCACGTCGTGTGGCGCCGTGCACATGGAGCCGAGAATCTCGCCCGCCTGGAACGAAAAGTCCTGCTTCCGGAGGTCGCGCAGCACCGAGCGCACCTGCCGCTCGCTCCAGCCCTCCTCCTGCACGCGGCGGCCAAGGCGCCGACTTTTAAAAGACGCAGGAAGGGAGGGGCCACGACAGGGTTTCCCCCCAAAGAAAGTAGTTTCACGCGCCCCAGCACAGCGGCTAGAAGTCGCCGCCCGCGTGCTATCCTGCATGGCCTCGAACCTCCTGGCTCGCCTGACCGTCGCCGGCGCCATCGAGCGCACCGGAGGCCGCACCGGCACCCGCCTGCGGGTCGCGCCCCGTTTCCTAGCCCACGCCGAGGCCACCGTCGCCCGGCTGCAAGGTCGTGGCCAGCGATCGACTCCCGCCGTAGCCCTCGCCGCAGCGCTCACCACCTGGGATGAGTTCCACGGCGACTGCCGGCAGGCGGCCGACTTCCTGCTGGAGTTCATGGAAGCCCACGACCAGATGGGCGCCTTGAGGCCCGTGTTCCCGGCGCTGGAGCGCTTCGCGCCCGTCCTCGTGCCGGCTTAAGGTCCCGGGTCCCCGCAGACTCCATCGGCAACGCCGACCGAGTTGCGACGGACGACCAACGGTCGGCGGGCAAGGCCTGCGGCTCCGCAGCCATCGAGACCTTCCCGGAAATGAGTCGGTCGGCAAAGCCGACCGAACTGGCCGAGGGGCTCCAAATCCATGCAGGATCAGAGCGGCCCATGAATAGGCGCCGTGGACCGGACTCGAACCGGCGACCGTCGGATTAACAGTCCGATGCTCCACCAACTGAGCTACCACGGCAGTTGGTTAGGGGCCGCCGACTTGGGCGCCCCTGTTAACCGTTTCGACAGGAACCTTGCTCGCGGGGGCCCCGCCGGCCACAGCAGCGGAAACACCTTGAAGCGCTTCGCCGGTCGCCGGCCGATGGCAGGGCGTGGCGCCTTCAACAGTCGCATCGGCTTCATGATGGCCGCCGTGGGGTCGGCCGTCGGACTCGGGAACCTGTGGCGGTTCCCGTACCTGGCCAGCACCAACGGCGGAGCATCGTTCCTGATCCTCTACCTGATCCTGCTCTTCGTGATCGGGATTCCGGCACTGCTGGCCGAACTCTCCCTGGGCCGGCGCACGGCCCGCAACGCCATCGACGCGTTCGGCGAGGACGGCAAGCGGCGCCGCTGGGAGGGGGCTGGCTACCTGGCGGCCCTCGGATCCATTCTCCTGCTGTCGTACTACTCTGTCATCGCCGGCTGGTCCGTCCGGTACATGTTCGACTCCCTGCTGGCGTTGACGTCGCCCCCCGCCTTCTTCGGGGGCGCGGGTGCCGCGGCCAGCTACTTCACCGGCATCGCGGAGGGGCCGGAGGCGGTCCTCTCGCACCTGGTCTTCATGGGCGTCACGCTGGCCATCGTCATCCGCGGCGTTTCCCGTGGCATCGAGAAGGCCAACCTCATCATGATGCCCATCCTCTTCATCAGCGTCATCGGACTGGTCGTCTACGCCAACCTCCAGACCGGGGCGGCGGCCGGGCGCGACTTCTACCTGGAACCGGACTTCAGTGAGGTTCGCGGCGGCACCATCAGCAATGCCGCCGGCCAGACGTTCTTCAGCATCGGCCTGGGCCTCGGCACCATGCTGACGTACTCCAGCTACCTCAGCCGGGACAACGACCTGCAACGCACCGGCTTGATGATCGGGCTCGCGGACACCGGCGTCGCCGTCCTCGCCGGTCTCATGGTCTTCCCGCTGATCTTCAGCCAGGGGCTCGTCGAACTGGTCAACCCGGACAACGCGGGCAGCGTTGGCGGCCTGTTCATCGTCATCCCGACGGCGTTCTCCGCCATCGGCGACTCCCTCGGCACGTTCCTCGCCGGCTCGTTCTTCGTGCTTCTCACGTTTGCGGCCGTTTCCAGCGCCATCAGCCTCCTTGAGGTGCCGGTGAGCTTCGTCATCGACCGCAAACCCGACTGGGGCCGCCCGCGTGCTGTGTTCATCGTGGGGCTCCCGATCTACATTTTCGGCCTGTTGTCGGCCATCGACCTGGACTTCCTCACGCAAGTGGACTACCTTGTCAGCCGCGTGATCCTCATCGCCGGCGGTCTCCTGCTGGCCATCTACGTGGGCTGGGTCCGCCCGGACATCCTTGACGAGTTGGATGTGGGGCTGTCCGGCCGCAGCTACGCCGGCTACTTCCGGCCGGTCATTAGGTACGTGCTCCCGGCGCTGCTTGGCGTCCTCACGGTCCTCGGTGTCCTCGGTTACCTCGTCGACACCGGGCTCCTGGAGGCAACCCAGGGCTCGTGGTTACACGAGTTAACCTCGTAGGCACCCGGCGCGGAGGCCCCACACGGCGTGCGGCGGCCCCCGAGCGCGCCGCTAGCCAGGCGCCCGAACTTCGAAAAGTTCGATCATTCGATCAAGTGGGGCGCCTTCGCCTCCCCACCGAACTTCGAAAAGTTCGATCATTCGA
>JBFJYU010000175.1:0-7045 GCA_041622435.1 Thermoplasmatota archaeon
GCCGGTGTCCTCCTCCTGCACCTCGACCTCGACCATCTTGACATCGAGTTCGACGCCTTCCTTCTGCACCGCGCGGCGCAGGGCATCGATGGTCTCCTTGACCTCCGCGTACTCGGGAGCCACCGTGACGTCCGACGGTTCGGGGTCGGCGACATCGAGCGCCGGCTTGAGCACCCAGGGGTCAACGACCTTGCCGGTCACGTAGGCCTTGGCCAGCACCAGCTTGCCGCGGGGCGTCAGCGTCATGGGCAGGGCACCCTGCGGATTGGGAATCGCCTGCAAACTGGGCAGGTCGGCGCCCCAGATCAGGTCGGAGTAGAGTCCAAGCTCGCCCTCACCGCGGGCCATGTCTGCGGCCACATCGGCCGCCTTGACGCCCACAGTCTTGTGGCGGCGGTACTTGAACATCCCACCGGCCATCTGGAGCATGGGGTTGCCGGCGGCGAGCTGGAAGCCAAGGCTCGGAGCCGGGACCGGCCCCTTCACGGCGGCGCGGTACACGAAGTCGGGCACCGGCGCCGGCAGCGGGAAAACCATGCCCGGGTTCATCAGGCCCCGGTAGTCAGCGCTCTGCTTGTACGACTTCAGCTTGTTGTAGCGGATGCGGCCGAACACGTTCTTGGACTCGAACTGGAGCCAGACGCCGCTGTGGTAGCTCTTGCCGCCAAAGCGCTTGGCGGTGCTGAGGATCCAGGCGCTGGTGCCCCACCCAAGCGGGTAGTTGGGGCGGCGCTCGTCGTCCAGCGTGTAAATGAAAAAGTAGACGCGGCCGTCGTCGGTGACGTGGCCCTCGACGGACAGGTCCGCCACGGCGACCTTGGAGCTCAGGCGGCGCAGGTAGTCCGTCATGCTGGCAAGGGGAACGTACACTTCGCCGGCCACCAGGCTCGGGCCGAGGCGCTTGGCCCGAATCGGGTAGAAGCGGGCGGCCCACTCGGTCTCCGCCAGCTTGTCATCGAGCACCTGACAGTCGTGGCGTGCGGCGCAGCGGGCCAGGTCCTCGTGCACTGCGGCGTGGTCCTTGTCCGAGTAGACCAGGAGCACCGCGTGCTTGCCGGCCAGCGGGTTCTTGCGCTCGCCGGCGGCCTCCTTGCGCAGCTCGAAGAAGTCGGCGTTGCGCAGCATCACGTGCTTGGGCTTCGACCGGTCGAGCATCTCCTCGATGATCGCCTGCAACTTGCTGTAGCGGTTGGCGGCGACCAGGATCGGCTTGTCGGGCGTGGCTTCGACGACCTTGAGGCGGACGCTCGTGATGACTCCCGTGGAGCCGCCTAGGCCGACCACGAAGTCGATCTCCTCGCGGCTGCGGGCGGTGAAACTGTTGCCGTCAGGCCCGACGCCGGTGACCTCGACGACGTGCTTGCCAATGTTGCCGCCGCGAGTGGAGTGGATGCCGTGGCCGTCCATGGCGACGAAGCCGCCGATGGTGGCGGCGAGGCCGCTGGTGGGGTAGCAGGGCAGTTCAAGCCCGACTTCCTGCAGCTTCTCCTGCAGATCCTGGATCACAACGCCGGCATCGACGGTGACCGTCATGGCCGCCTCGTCGATCTCGACGCGCTTGGCGAGGCACGTCAGATCCAGCACGGCGCCGCCGCGCTTGGGGACGGCGCCGCCCAAGGCGTTGGTGGCGGCGGCCCGGGGCGTCATCGCGATGCGGTTCTGGACGCAGAACTTGACGGTCTTCAGCACGTCATTGTGCGTGTGGCATCGGACGACCACGTCGGCCTTGCGGTTCACCAGCATGTCGACGATGGCCGGGGGGCTCCCGATGTCGGTGCTGTAAACGAGTAGATCGGCCTCGCTGGCCAGAACGTTGTCGGCGCCGACGCGGGCCGCCAGCTGGTCCAATTCGCGCTTTTTCAGGGCCACGGGCACACCTGCGGGGCGGCCCATGAGGGCGCCTTGCTTATAGGTATGCCAGAGGCAAAGCGGGGCGGGAGCGCCTGCCGGACGCGGCCCGACCGGGCCCCTGCCGCCGTCACGAGCTCACGCGGTGGCCAATTGCTCGGGCGTGATGTCGTGGTAGATGGTGAGGAAGGAGTCCATTTCGAAGTCCTTCTGCGGCACGAAGTCGTCGCCGAAGGTCACCCGCAGCGTCAACGCGCTGAGGTCGTCGGGGAGGCCGTTGGCGGGCAGGTACGCCCAGCGCGGGCTGTGGCCTTCGAGCTCGGCGACGATTCTGCCGGCTTGGTCGAAGACCTCGATGAGGAGGGTCCCGCCGAGGACGACGTCGCCGACGCTGGGCGAGTTCCATGCCGCCTCAACCACGACGGCGTCGGGCCGTTCGTGCAGCACCGTCGACCAGCCGCAGGCGTCGCAGGATTCCCCGGGCATGGCGAGTTCGGCGTCGCCGTGGCGCTGGAGGTAGGCCACGTGGGGGAACGGAACGTGCAGCGGGCGCAGTTGCAGGATCACCCGTGTGATGTCGTCGCGGTAAACGGTGATTTCGCGGCGCACGGTATGGGTGGTGTCGTCGCCGGCGGTGAGGTTGTAACGGCCAGGGGGCACGTTGCGGAACGTGAAGCCGCCGAGGTCGCTGGTGACATCGACGCGATCCAGTTCAACGAGGCGGACCGTGTGGTTTCCGTACGGACTGAGGAAGGGGCCGAGAACGGCGCCGTCGATGCGACCCGTTGGCGCTGGCGCCGCCGGCTCGGGCGTGGTGCAGCCGGCCAGGGCAAGCGTCGCAAACAGGAGGACCAGGAGGGCCGCCGGAAACCGCATTCGTCCACAAGCCCCCGTTCCAGGCTTTAACCTTTGTCGCCAGCTCGTCAAGCCCGCGCGGCGCGCCGCTGGGTCAGTGGCGCAGGAAGTCGAACAAACCCCTTCGCTTCTCGGCCACGTCCACTTCGAGTTCGTCCGCCAATTTCTCGAGAAGATCCCGGGTTTTGTCGTTGATTTTTTGTGGCACGACGACCCGGAGGCGAACGTGGAGGTCGCCGCGGCCGGTTCCGCGCAGATAGGGCATGCCGCGGCCCCGGATGCGCAGGATCTTGCCCGTCTCGCTGCCGGCGGGGACCGAGAGTTCGACGGTGCCATCGAGGGTTTGCAGGTCGCGCGTGGTGCCGAGGACGGCCTCGGGGAACGTGATGGGGAGTTCCGTGACGAGGTCGGGTCCGTCGCGGTGGAAGCGATCGTGTTGCTTGACGCGCACCTCCACGTGGAGGTCGCCGGCCGGCGCGCCGCGGTCGCCAACCTCGCCGCCGCCGGGCACGCGCAGGACGTTGCCGGTGTCGACGCCGGGCGGGATCTTGACTTCGAGGCTGTGCTTGGCGCGGTCGTGCCCCGAGCCCTGGCACGTGCGGCAGGGTTCGCTGATGATGCGGCCCTGGCCGCGGCAGTTGGGGCAAGGTCCGACGGTGTTGAGGTAGCCGAAGGGAGTGCGCTGCTGCTGTTGCACCTGGCCGGCGCCGCGGCACGTTGAGCAGGAGTCAACCTTGCTGCCCGGCGACGCGCCGCTGCCTTCGCAGTTTCCGCACCGCTCGAGGCGCCAGTAGGTCAGTTCGGCAGTGGTACCGTCGAGGGCATCCTCCAGCGTGATCTCGTGGCTGACCTGGAGGTCACGGCCGCGGCTGGGGCCGTGGCGGCCCCGACCCATGCCAAAGAGTTCCTCGAAGATGGAGCCCATGCCGCCCATGCCGCGGAAAATGTCGCCGAAGTCGGCGCCGCGGAAGATGTCCTCGGCCGAGTATTGCTGGTCGATGCCGGCGTGGCCGAACTGGTCGTAGCGTTGGCGCTTCTCGGCGTCGGAGAGCACGGCGTAGGCCTCGCTGATCTCCTTGAAGTGCTCCTCGGCGTCGGGTTCCTTGTTGCGGTCGGGGTGGTACTTGACCGCCATCTTGCGGTACGCCCGCTTGATCTGGTCCTTGTCGGCGCTCTTGTCGATGCCGAGTACCTCGTAGTAGTCCCGTTTGCCTGGAGCCATCTTCAGGTTGGGGTTACGAGCGCTTCTATAAGAGAGATGCGGGGGTTGGCGGGAGTTGCCCGGGCGGCTCCCAAGAGCACGCCGTCGACTCTGGCGCCGGACTGGACCCGGCCGGCGAGGCGACGCGGCGCCTCGCCGGCTTCGGGGGCTAGTACGACGCGACGAGGTCGACGCTGCCCGTGCCGATGTAGGCGTCGGCGCGCACGTACCACCAGCCGGCAGCAGGGTTGGTGATCACGCACGTTTCGTCGCTGTGTCCAAGGTAAGGGCGGCAATCGTAGGCGGAGTCCGTTGCACGGGCGCCGTGGCGCACGTACAGATCGGCGTCGAAACTGCACACGACATTGCAGCCCGGCCCATCCATGGCGACCGTCAACTGCGCCGTTCCCGCCGGCACATAGATCTTGAAGTGGGCCTCCGCGTTGGGCGCCAAGGCCACGGTCGTGCTCTCGCCGTTTTGCAGCGTCGGGGTGCTGGGGTCGGGGTCGTTGGGGTCCTCGGCCTCAACCGTCTTTTGCGCCGTGTCCGTGCCACCGTTGCCATCGTCCACCGTCAACGAGATCGTGAACGAGCCAGCCTCCGCGTAGGTGTGCGTGGCGGTGACGCCGGTACCAGTGTTACCATCGCCGAAGTCCCACGAGTAGGTCAGGGCGTGGCCATCGGGGTCGGTGCTGGCGCTGGCATCCACATCCACCGTGAAGCCCGCGATCGATGCCGTGAAGCTCGCCTCTGGTGGGTTGTTCACGGGGCCCTGGTCACCGTCGTGGGTCGCCGTCAGGGTGAACGTTCCACTGCCCGAGTAGGCGTACGTACGAATGTACCACCAGCCGGCGTCGGGGTTGTCGTGCGTACACGACTCGTCGGCCGTCGGGCTCTCGGAAATGCAATCGTACTGGGTCTGGGTTGCGCGCTCCCCCAGACGGGTGAACAGATCAGGATCAAAGCTGCATCCGAACAAGCCGCACGCGGGGCCATCCAAATCGACGGTGAACGTCGTGGCGTCCAGGGGCACGTAGATCTTGAAGTGGTCCTCGGCGCCCGAGGACAGGGTCACGCTGATTCCCTCGCCGTTCTCCAGGTTGGGAGTATCCGGGTCGGGATCCACGGGGGGGCTGCCATCGCTCACCGTGACGGCGCGGGTTGCCGTGTCCTGGCGCTGCCCGTCGTCCACGGTGAGGGTGATCGTGTAGGTGCCGCTTGCCGCGTAGGTGTGGACCGCCGTGACGCCGGTGCCGGTGGCGCCGTCGCCAAAGTCCCAGGTGTACGTGATCGGGTCGCCGTCGGGGTCACTGCTGCCCGAGGCGTCCGTCGCCACTTCCAGCACGTCAATGCTGGTCGTGAACGTCGCGTCGGGGCGCCGATTGCCGCCGCAGCCGCCCAGTTCGTCGATGAGCTGGTCGATGCGCGCCAGACCAAAGCCGTACGTGGTGTCACGGCCGTTGGCGCCGAGGTCCTGGGCGCTGGCCGCCAGCCCCGTGCGCATCTCGTCCGCCGTCGTGTCCGGCGCACAGGCGTAGGCCAGGGCCAGCGCGCCGGAGACGTGGGGCGTCGCCATGCTGGTTCCTGACAGGGAAGCGTAGTCGGAATCGCTGTCCGCGTCGGTCGACCAGACGCCGCGGCCCGGCCCCGAGATCTCGACCTGCGCGCCGCCGTCGGAGAAGCTGGAGACGCCCAGGTCGCTGTCGAGCGACGCGACCGCGATGACCTCGTCGTAAGCGGCTGGATAGTCAACGCCGTTGCTGCTACCGCCGTTGCCGGAAGCCGCCACCAGCAGGACGCCGCGCGCTTCGGCGTACTTCACGGCATCGTGCATCGCCGTGCTGCCGCCGCCACCAATGCTCATGCTGATGATCGCGGCGCCCTGGTCGGCGGAGTCGTAGATCGCCTCGGCGATATCGCTATGGGAACCGCTACAGCCGGTCAGGGTCTCGTCCAAGGCCTTCATCGGAAGAATCGTCGCCTGGGCCATGCCAGCCACTCCGACGCCGTTGTCCGTGGTGGCCCCGACCGTCCCCGAGACGTGCGTTCCGTGGCCGCACAGGTCGTTCGGCTCGGAGTCGTTGTCGGCGTAGTCGTACCCCTGCAACACACGCGCGGACTCGAAGTCCTGGTGCGTGCGCCGGATGCCACTGTCAATGACGGCCACAATCACCTCGGGATCACCGTAGCCGGCATCCTCCCAGGCGGTCTCAAAGCCCATGGGCGCGGGGCCCCACTGGGAGTCGTACCGGCTGTCATCAGGAACGACCGTGGCATGCACCAGGCCGTCGTCCTCAACGTAGGCGACCGAGGGCCAGCCCTCAAGGGCCTGGCGCAGCGGCACGAGGTCGCGAGCCTCCACGACCACGAACTCGCCCTTCTCGACGACATCCACGATTCGGTAGCCCGCGAGCGTTGCCCCCTCCTTGACGGGGGGGAGCTGACCAGGCAGGAATCCGACGATCGCGTCGCCCTGGGTCGTCAACTCCTGCACCGGCGCCGTGCCGGTGACCGAGAGCGGGGCTGCGACAAGCAGGAGACAGAGAACGGCGATGCGAAGTTTCGTCATGGAACCACCAAACCAGAACGGGCAACATCCCTGTTGATTGGTTAAATCCGTTACGGCCGGCCCCGGACGCCGGGGCAGCGCCGCCCCTGCACCGGCATCAAGGACTCGTCGGCGGCCGCAGCAACCAAATCGGGCGTCGCGCATACTAGTCGGAGGCCTACCATGCGCGTCGCCGTCATTGCCCTTGCCTGCCTGCTCCTGGCCGCCACAGCTGGCACGCCCACTACGGGCGCCCAGTGTCAACCCGCCTGCAACGCGATCATCGACATGGAGTGCAAGCCCTACTGCGACCTGATCGGAGTCGTCCCCGAGATGGTCCTGGACGCGCTGCAGGGCTTGTGCCGACCCCATTGCTAACGGCTGCCAACCGGCCCCCGAAGCCCTCATGTTCGCCTGCGTCGATGCCTGGCGGAGGTTTGCCATGCGCGCCCCCGTCGTCGCCGTCGCCTGCCTGCTCTTGATCGCCGCTCCGGCGGTTCCGGCCCAGCAGTGCCAACCCTACTGCCCCCCTCTGCTTGACGCGCCGTGCGAGCCCTTCTGCGATCTGGTGGGGATCATCCCCGAGCCCGTGA
>JBFJYU010000176.1:0-6969 GCA_041622435.1 Thermoplasmatota archaeon
AGCCGGTCGCGCTCAACGGCGTAGGCCGCCTCCACGAGGCTCAGCGACAAGGCGTTGCCCGACAGCGGGCGGCCAGCGAACCCCTTGTTGTAGAGACGATTGGCCGCGGCCGGGTCGTCAACGATGACCTGATTTCCGTCCAGGCGGCCCCGCCCCGGGCGGATCTTGGCCATCAACCGCTCCGGTCACGGGCCTCCAGGTGCCGCACGGACGCCTGGAGAACCTGCTCGACGCGGCCGACGCGACCACGCCGAAGCACGTACCACCAGTACGCCAGACCCTTCAGGCCAAGGTCGGCGCCGCTCGCGTTCGGGTGCCCGCCGCCGTCGAACTCGCGGGCAATCAAGTGGCACACCTCGGCGCCCTTCTTGCTTCGGATGCTCATCTTGCCGTTGGGCCGGACGTTGGCCGCGACGGTCGAGCCGTCCTCCAGCAACTGGTGCAAGCCGACGTTCTTCGGCAGCCAGCCGTAGACCACGCACGCCTGTTCGCCGTCCCCTGTCTTTCGGCACACGGCCCGCGCCGCGAGCGTCTGGGTGTCCGTCGCCTGCCGGTCGCGCTGAGCTTGCGCGGCGCGCTCAACCGCGTCGTCCACGACGGGTCCGTCGGCGGCAGCGGTCAGGAAATGATCCGTGAACGCCTGCGTCCCCATGAACGTGATAGCATACTCAAGCGTCTCGGAATCCGGCGTTTCATTGCGCCAAATGTCCCGATCCCGCACCGTTTCGGCAAAGCGCTTGAGGAAATCGTCATCGGGCGCGAGCGCCTGCTGTTGCAGGCTCGCGCCGCTCTCGGTGGCATCGTCATTGACCGTCAGGACCGAAACGTGCTCACGCAGGCGGTCTAGGTCCAGGCCCTCCCACTGCTTGTGGTGGTGGTCCCGCCACTCGATCGTCCAGCCCGCCTCGCGCACCCGCCGGCACGCCTCAACGACTTGGTCGAATTGACGGGGGTCGAAAGACAGGTCAGCGACCATGAGGGTGCGCCCGCGGCCGGGGAAGACCGACACAAACCGCAGCGCCGACAACATCAGGTCGGGCTGGCAGTAGGCCACGCCCACGTTCTCGGGGCCAAGCGCCCGCAGGGTCACGACGGCCGAGCCCACGCCATCCAGGCAGTGCTGGTGGCTGAACAACAGCACCTTGCTTGCCTCGATCTCAGCCTGGCTCCAGGCGCGCAGGCGACGACGACGCTTGGTGCGGGCGGTCCGGAACTGGCTCCGGTGGGGCCAGTAGAGGTTAGCCACGCTGCGGCGAGGACCGCCGCCCGTATATGACGTGAGCGCAGGGCACCCCAAACCCCGGCGCGCAGCCCGGGCCCCTGTGGGGCCCGCCGGCAGCCAAGCCGCGCCTCCCGCCGCACCACAATGGTCAAGTAGCGCGCCTCAAACTCAATCGCATGCTTCAGCGACCGCTCGTCCTTGTCCTCCTGCTGCTCGCAACCAGCATTCCCGTCGGCGGCCAGGTCAACAACGCAGCCTTGTTGTCCGACCAGGCGGGCGATGTGGCCGCAGTAGCACCGGATGGCAGCACCAGCGTGGCCATCCCCTCAGGGTTCTTCGACAGCCTTGACCTCCTGGAGGCGGGCGTCTGGATGGAGGATGAAACGCGCCTCGGATTCTACGCCAACGTCGTCGCCCTTGAGGAAACGACCGACCAGCCGATTCCGTTCTCCGACCCGCAGTTTTTCTTCCGTTTCACGTATGGTGAACAAACGTATCGGGTCATGGTCCAAACCGCGCTGGGCAACCCCACCAACGGCATCGTCGGCCGACCGATCACCACCGCCTGGGTGCAGGCCGAGGTCGCGCCGGACAGTTTCCGCAACGTCGCCGACGCCGAGGCGGAAGTCGACTTTGCCGAGGACCGGGTCACGGTCACGTTCGACCGCAGCGCCGTTCGCGACCAGAACAACGCGCCGCTGGCCCGCGGCCGCGAGATCAGCGATTTCCGCGCCCAGTCGCGCTCGTTTGGCTTCTTCACGTTCCCGCTGCGCGGCCCCGCCGGCGACATGGGAACGCTGGGCATGCCGTCCCTGATGGACTGGGCCCCCGCCGAGGGCAGCGGCCCCGCTTACACGCTCGTCACCGGCACGGAGGTGCAACGCGGCACGCTGTTTGCCACCACGAACGAACCCGTGCGCTGGACCAACGGTGAAGCCACGACCCTGGCCTACCACCTGAGCGTCGCCAATGTCGGCGACAAGCCGATCGACGCGAACGTCGACGTGCGCGGCACCGACCCCACGTGGACCGTCGCGCACTCCGAGCGCATCCAGGTGCCGGCCCAGGACGCGGTCAATTTCACGATCCTCGTCTCCATTCCTTTCGTGCACCAGCATGGAAAACTGGCGATGTTCACGGCGAATTTCGACGACACCCGGGGGAACATGGCCTCCACGGATCTGGGCATCTACTGGCCCCGCATCCCGCAGCCGGCTGGGCACCACGACATGATCTGGTTCCACGGCGCCGAGTTGGAGCCGCCTACGCCTCCGTTTGACACGGTCCTCTCCAACATCGTTGGCTGGTTCAATCCGGCTGACCCCGCCGTGGACGAGGCCGACCAGAGCGTCCCGATCCCGGCGACGTTTGCCGGTCCGCCGGGCATCGGCGGCGGCCAGGAGGGCCTCGCCCGCTGGGTCATGCGCATGTCGCCTGAGCTGCGCATGGGGCTCGACTTCGACATGATGCGCGCAGCCACCTTCACCACCAACATCGACATCCCGATTCCGGCCGTCGACCCGCGCCTCGAGGTCGGCTTGTACTACGTTCAGGCCGTCTCGACCGAGCGGTTCGGCAACCAGGGCACCTCGTTCCGTTACTACCCGATTGGAAACGGGACCGCGTACGCTTCCGGGGTCGTGAGCGGCTCGACGGACTTCGTCACCGAATTCGTCATCGCGGAGGAATACGACGAAATTGCGTACGCGCCCGACTCCAACCTCGCCATGATCATCGACCTGCGCGGCGCGCTGGTCGGCGTCCCCACCGTCGAGGCGGACGCGACGACGTACACGATGGACCCAACCGCGACCACCCTGCAACTGCCGCTGTTTGAGTACCACGACCCCGTTGACCTGTCGTTCGTCACGTCGCGCAGCATTGAGCTGAAGGCGGGCGCCGCGGGCCAGGAGCGGGAGGTCAATCCGGGCCGCAGCGTCGTGTACCTGTTCGACCTGGTCTACACGGGCGACTTCACGGATTCATTCGACCTGAGCATCACGGGCACGAACGCCAACTGGGCGCACATCATTGGCGACCGCGTCGTGACCCTCAAGGCGGGCGAAAGCCGACAACTGGCCATCGAGGTGGCGGCACCGTCCAAGGCCTTCGCCGGCGACATGGCCGACATCACCCTGACGGCGACGAGCAAGACCAACGCGGCTGTCCAGGGCGGCATTCGTACGCTGACCATGGTGGTCACCGACCGCGATATTCCCGACGAGTCCAACGACGCGCGCCTGCTGGGTGACGAACTCACCGCGGACGAGGAGTCACCGGGCGTGGGCTTGCTGCTCATTCTGGCGCTTCTCGGCGTCGCGGCGCGCCGCCGCCGCTAGCACGAAGACCACACGTTGCGTCATTGGGAGGCAGCCACCACAACGGCTAAGGCCGATCCGTGGGCGTGGAGGTCAATGCGATGGATCTGTGCAGCGTTGGCGCTGCTCCTGCTACCGACAGGCGGCCTCGCCCAGGATGTCCCGGTCCAACTGATCGAGGACCCTGCTGGCGACGTTCAGATCCTGGGACCCGACGGCGCACCCCTGGTGGCTGACCCGTCAGGCCAAGACGCCCTAGATATCGTCGCCGGGGGCGTGGCCCTGGAGACGCCGGAGCTGCTGGCCCTTTACGTCACGGTCCAAAACCTCGCGGCCGCCTCGACGGCTCCGTCGCTGGGGCCGCTGGCCTTCACGTTCGATTTCCTGTTTGGCGAACGGGGCTACCGCGTGTACGCGCAGGTTCCCACAGGCCAGCCGTGGGAGGGCGTGTTTCAATTCGACGAGCCTCGAGCCTTCCTGATGGAGGGCAGCCAGGCGACGGGCTTCCGCTTCGTCGAAAGGGTGGAGGCCACGATCGACGCGGGCGCCAACCAACTCGTTGTGACGGTCCCGCGCGCCTTGCTGCTGGATCACGACCAGGCGCCGCTGGCTCGCGGCCGAAGCATCACGGACGTGGTGCTGCAAACGGCGACTGGGCCGACCATGCAATTCGGGATCCCCGACGGCCAGGGCGGCGTTGTCGCCAGCGCGGCGTCGCCCCAGTGGGCTGACCGCGCGCCGAGCGACGGCGACGGCGCCAACTACCGCATGCTGACGGGAACCGAGGTGCAGCGGGGCGACATCTTCAGTGATGTTCTGGACCCCGTGCGTTGGACCAACGGCGAGGCGACCACCCTGTCCTATTCGGTTCGCCTGAGCAACCGCGGCCCCGACGCGGAGCGGGTGACGGCCCGGGTGACGGGCGCCGACCCGTCGTGGGAGGTCGCCCACTCCGAGCTGGTGGAACTGGCCGCCGGGGAGTCGCGCAACGTGACGCTCCTGGTTTCCATTCCTTTTGTTCACCAGCACGGCAAACTGCACGGTTTCGATGCCATTTTTGAGTCGGCCAGTGGCGACATGGCCACGGCGCGCCTGGGCGTGTACTGGCCGCGCATCCCGCAGCCCGCCGGCCACCATGACACGGTGTGGTTCCACGGCGCCGTGCTCGAACAGAACCAGGCGCCCTTCGACACGCTGTTTCCCGGCAACGCGGGGTGGTTCAACGCCGCCGAGGCCGCAGTGGACGAACTCGACACGGGCACGGCCATCCCGGCCCAGGCCTCGATCCCCCCAGGTTTGCTGGCTGCCTTCGGCGGCGGCACGGAGGGCTTCGCGTTCTGGAGCATCCCCATGGCGCCGGAATTGCGCATCGGGCTCGACTTCGACCTGACGCGATTGGGCTCGTTCTCAACCTCCATCGACCTGCCGGCGCCCGTCAACGACGCCGAGGTCGAAGTCGTGCTGTTGCTTGAGGAGCGCGAGAATGTCCGGGGTTTCTTCCAGGGCGACAATGTCGACCGGATGGTCCTCGCGGCAGGCAACGCATCGTTTGCCGGCGTGCAGAGCGGGACCCTGGATGTCCTGATGGACCTGCGACCCACGCCGGAGGCCGACCTGGTCCCGCACTCCCAGTCCCGGGAGGCGGAGCGCAACCTGATCGTGCAGGTGCTGCTCTCCGGCTCGGCGATGGCCGGCACGGGCTTCGCGCGCCAGGAGGCCATCCAGTACACGATCGACCCGACGAAGTCCGCGATGACCCTGCCGCTCTTCGAGTACCACGAGGCCGTTGACTTGGCCTTCACGACCGACCGCTCCATCGATCTGGTCGTCGGCGAGCGCGGCCAGGAGCGCAGCGTGAACCCGGGCCGCAGCGTCGTGTACGTGTTCGAACTGGACTACAAAGGCGCCAGCGCCGACACGTTCGAACTGAGTCTCAGCGGGACCAACGCCGAGTGGGCCACCATCCTCGGCGACGCCCTCGTGCGCCTCGAGCCGGGCACACCCCGGACGCTGGCGCTGAAGGTCAGCGCGCCGAAGGGCGCCTTTGCGGGGGACACGGCCGATGTGACGCTCACGGCCACCAGCACCAGCAACGCGGCGGTGCAGGGCGGCGTGCGCACGCTCACCCGCGTCGTCACGGACCAGGACATCCCGGACGAGGAGAACGAGGCGATGGCGCTGAGCGGCGAACTGACCGAGACGAAGGACTCGCCTGGGGCGGGCCTAGTCACCCTGCTCGGCGCGCTTGCCGTCGGCAGCGTTGTGGCCCGGCGCAGGCGTTAGGCACCGCGCTGGCGCCCGCGTGTGGCGGTAGTCGGTCTTGAGGCCAGGCACCGCACCCGGCACGACCCCACGCCAACACCGCTATGATGGGTTGCTGTCTGCACGGCGCCGTGGCGCTGAAGGTCTACAACGTGCGCACCCGCCAGAAGGAGGACTTCAAGCCGCTCGACGACGGCCGCGTGGGGTTCTACCTGTGTGGTCTCACGGTCTACGACCACGCCCACCTGGGCCATGGCCGGACGGCGATCAGCTTCGAAGTGATCCGCCGCTGGCTGGAGCGCTCGTACGCGTTGCGCTTCATCCAGAATGTCACGGACGTGGAGGACAAGATCATCAACCGGGCCGCCGAGCTGGGCGTTAGCCCGCGCGAGCACTCCGCCAAGTGGGACGCCCGCTGCGAGGCCGTGATGGCCCGCCTTGGCGTGCGGCCCCCGGACGAGGCGCCCCACGTGACGGATTCGATCCCGGACATCATCACGTTCATTGAGGGGATCGTTGCCAACGGCTTTGCGTACGCGACGGACGCGGGCAACGTCTACTTCGATGTGCCCGGTTACGACGAGCACGCCGCGTCGTCGTTTGCCGGTTACGGCTACGGCTCCCTGAGCAACCGTGACTTTCGCCAGATGGCGGCGGGCACCCGGAAGGATGTGGAGAGCGACAAACGCCACCCCGCCGATTTTGCGTTGTGGAAGGCGGCGTCGGAGGGCGAGCACCCGGACGCCAACTGGGATTCGCCGTGGGGCCCGGGGCGCCCGGGCTGGCACATTGAGTGCAGTCTGATGAGCACCCGCGCGCTGGGCGACCGCATCGACATCCACGGCGGCGGCCAGGATCTCATTTTCCCCCACCACGAGAACGAGATCGCGCAGAGTCAGGCCAAGACCGGCGCGGCGCCGTTCGTGAACGTCTGGATGCACACCGGTTTCCTGAACGTCGACGGCGAGAAGATGAGCAAGAGTCTCGGGAACTTCATCGTGCTGGAGGAGTTGCTCGACGAGTTGGGAGCCGACGGCATCGGCCCCGACGTGCTTCGCTTCTACTTCATGCAGACCCACTACCGGTCCAAGATCGATTTCAGCCGCCGCGGCCTGGCCGAGGCAGCCAAGGCCATCGAGCGCCTGGAGCGGGCGCGCCGACTCCTCC
>JBFJYU010000177.1:0-6964 GCA_041622435.1 Thermoplasmatota archaeon
CGCTAGCCGGAAAGCCGGCCGCCGCGGCGCCCGCGCCCGCTCGGCCCCCGGGCGGCGGCTTGCTACGAGTGGCTCGCGTGGATGCGCCACGCGGACAGGTCGCGACCCAGCCAGTCCTCCAAGGCGTCGATGTCGTCCGCCAGCCGGTCGTACACGCGGCCAGCCAACTCCGGGTCCAGTGGGGGGTAGCTGGCGTCGCGGCCGCGGCCCTCCCACAACCACCGCTTCAGGCCGCGCCGGATGGCCACGTCCACGACCTTACCGGCTCCCGCGCGTCGCAGGTACTCGGCGGCGCGCGCCGCCACCGCCTGCCCCTTGCGGGTGCCCGTGGTTGGTTGCACGACGGACTCCAGAGACGGCGGGACGAAGTCGTTGCGTACGCCGAGGTGATCGTACACCGTGGCCAAACCGCGGCGGGCATCCGCGAAGTCGGTGTCCAGCACGACCAGCAACTGGTCCTCGTCGAACCGCTCGGCCCACTGGCGCAGGTGGGCGTGGTAGCGGCTCGTATCCAGGAACGGTTCGTCGAGCATCGCCACCTCGGGCGGCATGTTGAGCGGCGGCGCGGCCGCGTTGGTGGCCCGGTGCCAGTAGTGGCTGTAGAGGCGCTTGACGGGGTCGCGCAGGACAGCCAGAAGCCGGGCGTCCGGGAAGGCGCGGTGCAACAGCGCCGGCGCCTCGGGGGCGTTGCGGTACAGGTTAATGCTGAAGTCGCCGCGAATCTGGCCGGGCCGGGCGTGGTTGAAGCAATCCCGGTACCAGTCCCAGCCGCACAGGAAACGCGCGGGCGTACCGGGCAGGTACAGCGTCCACTGGCGCGCGAAGAAATTGGTCTCTTTCGGAATCGAGACGGCCACGTCCGGGTGTTCGGCAACGCAGCGGGCAAGCCATGTGCTGCGCGACTTGGGCGTCCCGATGCAGAAGAAATCCACCTGGAGGTCCTTGGGGGGCTGCGGGTCGAAGTCGGGCCGCTCGGGGATGGCTTCGACCAGATCAGGGCCGGCGCCAGCCGCGGCGCCGCCGGGGGGCGTGCCTGGCACGGTGTCCACACGGGGGATATGGCGGAAAAATGCGCGCAAAGATGCTAGGCGGCGTCGGGGTTGGGCATGTCGGCGATGCCGTGGTCCGGCCCGCGCATGAACGAGTAGTACTGGTTGAGCGCGGCCAGGTTTCCTTCCTGCAAGTCGTACCGGTGCCGCCGCAGGAGGTGCTTCACGCGCCGGTACCGGGGCCAGAGTTGGCGCAGGCGCGCCCAGGAGCGTTGGGATCGCATGACGATGTAGCCGATGTCGCTCCACCACAGCTTCAGGGCGCGGACGGGGCCGACGCGGTAGTGCTTGTACGCTAGGAAGTGCTTGTGCGCATACAGCATGAGGAACCGGTCGGCGTCCGGGATGCGGCCGCCCTCCTCGCGGTCGTGCTGGATGCGCATGGCCGGGTCGCACCGGATGCCGTCCGGGAAGTGGCGGCGCAGGGCGAGCGCGAAGTCGATGTCCTCGAAGAACGAGTAGCGCTCCATGTGGGGCTCGAAGCGGACCTTGACGAACACCTCGCGGCGCACGACCATGTTGGACCCGCGCATGGAGTCGCTCGTCGTCACGGCCGCCAAGTCGACCGGATAGCGCGTGAAGGTGGGGGGAAACCCGATGCGAATCACGTTGCCGCCGGTGATGGGCTGGCAAAACAGCCACCGGTAGGCGCGGTAGGCAAGAGACATGGCCTCCTCGCCGTCTTCGATGCCGCGCACGGCCATCGCCGAGGAATCGGCGGCAAGGACCGCCAGGGCGCGCTCAATGTAATCGGGCGCCACGACGGCGTCGCTGTCGAAGAAGCACACCACGTCGCCCGCCGTTTGCTCGATGCCGTGGTTGCGCGCGCGCGTCAGGCTCGGCCGTCCGGGATTGTGGACGTACCGCACGGGCACCGGGCCCGCTCCGGCCAGACGCCGCGCCAACTCCTCGATGGTTTTGGACGGACTGTCGTCGATCAGGACGATCTCGTCCGGCGGCGCCGTTTGCCGCCACAGGCTGGCCACACAAGCCTCGACGCACTCCCGACGCTCGTAGGTGGGGATGACAACCGAGACGGTGGGCACAGGCAAGCGGACCCCCGCCCCCCGATAGTGGTTGCGGTGAACCACCCGAACGAAGAGGCAACGTGGCCTAGGGCCACGGGGTCAGTGGTCGGGTGGCAGCCGCTTGGGGGCCTGCCTGCGGGGCCCGCCGGTGGCCGAGCGCGCCGCGCCGGGCGCCTTGATGCAAAGCGTCATGGGGCGGGGGCCGGTGCGTCGCCCCGGTTCTCCGTGGCGCAACCCCCGATTATCATTGCCGGCGCCCACCGCTCTGGCACATCCCTGGTCACCCGCCTGCTGGAGCGGGCGGGGCTTTTTGTTGGCCACACACTTGAGGAGAACCACGAGGCCGTGTTCTTCCTGCGCCTCAACCAGTGGATCCTGGGCAACGCCGGCGCCATGTGGGATCGGCCGCTGCCGATGCTGGAACTGCTCGGCGATCGCGAGGCCCGCGAGGCGGTCAGCGACTACCTAGACCTGTCCCTCGCGTCGACGCGCGCACGCCAGTTCCTCGGCCCGGGCAGGTACGCGCGCCTGCGCAATCCGCGCCGCCTGGACGAGCCGTGGGGCTGGAAGGACCCGCGCAACACTGCGACGCTGCCCTTGTGGCTCGACGCGTTCCCCGACGCCCGGGTCGTTGTGGTGGATCGCCACGGCGTTGATGTCGCGGCCAGCCTCCAGACGCGTTTTGCCCGCACGTGGCCAGACCGGCTGGCATCGTACCGCCGCTTTCGGTGGTCGTACCGGTTCCGGGCCAGCCGCCACCCCGTGACACGCAGTGTCAGGGCGGCCACGGCGGCCGGCGCCTTCGACGTTTGGCAGGATTTCCAGACCCTTTCACGCCACGTGACGGCGGGCCTGGGGACCCGGCTGCTCCGTTTCCGGTACGAGGACCTGCTGGCCCGTCCCCGCGAGGTGCTGCCAGAATTGGTTTCCTTCTGCGGCCTCCCCGAACCGGACCTTGGCGCGCTGGCCGAGGGCATCAACGCGGACCGGGCGTTTGCCTACCGCCGGCGTCCGGAGTTGGTGGCTCTGGCCGAGGCGCGCGCAGCCGACCTGGCCGCGTGGGGCTACGAAGCCTAGCCGCCCTGCGGCGCGGCGCATCAGTGGTAGTCCGGGTCGAGCACGGCCCCGGCCCTGGCTTCGGGGTCGCGGTGGTGGCGCCAGAAGGCCAGCACTTTGGCACCGCAGACGACGAGGTGGAGAGCCGTTAGCAGTGCCAAGGTCAGGTGGGGCAGCCCGGCCAGCAGCCCGACGGCCCAGATCATGAAGACCCAGTCGCGGTTGAACACCGGGAATCGCCCCGCCGCCGCGGCCTCTGGAGCCGCCGGCACGCGCCCCGTGGCGCGCAGGTGGCTGCGCAGGTAGAGCACGTCGTTGTAGGCGTTGAGGAAACGCCACAGGAACATGGATGCCAGGCACAGCAATGCCAGCATCGCGTTGCCAGAGGCGTTGAGAAGCAGCGGGTCCGGCAGCGGCGCCCAGGCAGGGGTCGTCACGGTGCCGATGGCCGCGACGGCGGCGGCCAGAACGAGGCCGGCCTCCACGACGCGGTCGACCACCATGTCGAGGTACATGCCCCATTCGGAGGACATGCCGCGTCGGCGCGCGACTTGGCCGTCGGCATGGTCCAGGACGAGGCCCAAGTGAACCAGCAGAACCCCCCAGGCGACGGCGCTCCACGTGGCTTGTGCGACAAGGGCGAGCCCCACGACGGAAACGATCAGGGACAGGAGCGTCACTTGGTTGGGGCTGAATCGGAGTGCCGCGAGGGCCGCAGAGAACGGCCGCGCGGTAAGGCTGTTGAACTTCGCCAAAGGGTACGTGACCCAGGCGTTGGCCAGTTTCTGCTTCTCCGGCGGCTGATGCGCCTCGTCGGCGTCCGCGGCGCGCTTGACGCCGCGCGTCAGGCCCGGCAACTCAGCGCTCACCGGGCGCCTCCGGCGCGGCAGCAACTGGGGGCGGGCGGCGGGAAGGGGAAAATGATCACGGGGCGCACCGTACCTTGAGTAGTCGGTGCGTTGAGGAAAAAGGGTTTGCGTCCGGTGACCCGACGGCCCAGGGCCACGCGGCAGGCGCCACGCACGGCCCGCCAACGCCCGGAGGCGCCCGGGCACCTGGGGGCGCCTTCAGGGAGGCGGCCGCGCCTCCCGTCCCCCGATGGGCCCGTGGTCCCCGGAGCCCCCGGGCCCGCAACGCAACGGCTTTGCCAATCGGGCCAAGTGGTGTTCCTGTGACCGTGCACGCCGTGGTGATTCCCACCTACGACCGGCCCCGGCAGGTGGAACGCTTGCTGGCGTGCCTGGAGCGGCAGACGGTCCGGCCGGATCTGGTAATCGTGGCCGACGACACGCCCGACGAGCGAATCAAGGAGGTCGTCGACGCCTGCGACGGCCTCAACCTCGTGTACGTGCGCTGCACCGGACCTCCCAGCCTGACCCGGGCCCGCAACGCGGCGGCGGCACTCCTGCCCCGCGATGCGGAACTGGTGACCCACCTGGACAGCGATGTCGCCCTGGAAACGGACTACATCGAACGGATCCAGGAGTTGATGGCCCGGCGCAGCGACGCCGTCGGCTGCATGGGGTGGGTGACCGATTTCCCGCGCGGATCGTGGTGGAAGAACCTGGCCACGGCGCCGTTTCTCATCACGCGGGCGAGCCGGCGCCGCTGCGCCCGGCGCTTCCCGCTGCGGCTGCTGTACCCGACGGCCCTGGACAAGGAGCAGGACACCAACTGGCTGTACGGCTGCAACATGACGTACCGCGCCGAGGTGTTCGCGGACCACGAGTTCAACGCAGCCATGGAGCGCTATTCGTACGCCGAGGACCTGGAGTTCAGCCTGCGCGTGCAACGCTCCACGGGGCGCCCGTACGTGGTGACGCCGCGGGCCCGGTTGCACCACCCCATGCACGACGACGGCCGCATCCCGCCGCTGGACCTGTTTCGCATGCGCATCATCCACCGCCACATCATCGTCCACCACTACTTCCGGCTCGATCCGCTGCGCTGGGCCGCCCTGTGGTGGAGCCACGTCGGCTACCTGTTGTTCTACTCCTACCTGCACCGGGAGCGCACCCGCTCCTACATGCGCGAGTTCCGGCGCGTGATCCCTGTGTTGCGCCGGCGCCGCCGTGCCGTCAAGGCCGGGGATTTTGCCGCGTTCAACGACCAGTACACCTTCATGGACCCCGTGCGCGAGGCGGCGGGCCAAGCCAAGGCTACCGAAGCCGCGGCCGAAGCGGCCCGCTGACGCATCAGGGGTCGGGGGCTGGTCCACGCGCCCAAGAGGGCCGCGGCGCCGGAGCACCCCTCGCCGCGCACGCGTGGTGCGCCACGAACAAACGAAAGCCGCTGGAGGGATTTGAACCCTCGACCTGCTGATTACGAATCAGCTGCTCTACCAGCTAAGCCACAGCGGCGTTGCGTGTTGGGGACGGCTGCCCGTCCCGGGTATTGCGGCCCACCTGGGGGTCCCATTTAAGCCTCGCGACTGACCGTTGGTGCCGTGGGGGGCCGGCCGGGGTCGCCTCGCCTTAAAACGGCCAAGTCGTGCCGAGCGCGCGGCATGCCAGAAGCCACGCAGGAGAGCACTGACGAACCCAGTGCCGGGCCCCCCGACGGCGACGCAGCCCGCAAGGCGGTGCTCGTTCTCGTCAGTCAGGTCGCGGGGTCCGCGCTGGGCTTCCTGGTGCTGCTGGCCATTGGCCGCTACTACGCTCCCGGCGCGTACGGGTCGTACCTGTTTGCCGTCAGCCTGCTGGGGATCGTCGCGACGACGTTTCGGCTCGGCTTCGACCAGGCCCACACCCACTCCATTGCCAAGGGCCTCGACGCGGGCCGGGCCCTCGGCGTGTACCTGCGCATCCGGACGCGCCTGATCGTCCTGATGGCCGTCGTGGTCGTCGTGTCGCTGGGCACGTGGACACTGGTGCTCGGCCGATCGTTCACCGACGCGACGAGCCTGCAAGTGATCGCGGTCATCTTCGTCGGCAGCATTCTGAGCCAGGTCCGGCACGCGGGCGACGCTCACTGGATGGGCCAGCGGCGAGTCCACCGGGTCGAGTGGTGCAACCTCGTTGACACCCTCACGTTCACCGCCGGCGTGATCGGCATCGGCCTCGCCGTGGCCCACGCCAGCGGGCGCTGGACGCCGCTGCCGGGCCTGTCGGAGACCCTCGCCAACCTGATGGGGCTCACCCAGCGCCCCACCATCGCCACCCTGGCGCTGTACCTGGCCGTGGTTCACCTGGCAGGCAAGGTGGCGGCCGTCATCCTCAATGCGATCTGGTGGATGCGGGAGCAGGCCCACGTCGGCCCGTGGGACCCGGCGCTCAGCCGCGATTACCGCCGCTTCGCGCTGCCGGTGGCGTTCACGGGCGTTCTCGCCGTGGTCCTCCAGCACACCGATGTCCTGATGCTGGGGTATTTCTGGACGAGCCGGCAGGTCGGCTTGTACGGCGCCGCGCAGAAGCTCAGCAGCCTCGCGATCCTGGGCAGCGTCGCCCTGCGACCGGTGCTGTTCCCCCACTTCTCGGGCCTGCTGGGGCGCGGCGACCGCGAGGGCGCCATGCGGGCCTTCAAGCGCGCCGAGCGGTACCTGCTCCTGTTCGTCCTGCCCGTGGCCATCCCCATGGTCGCCGTCGCGCGGCCCCTGTTGCACATCGCCGTTGGCGACGGTTTCCTCGACGCCGCCCCCGCGCTGCGCTGGCTTGCCCTCTGGGCAGTGGTCATGGCGCTCAACATGCCCCTGCGCGCCAAGCACATGGGCGCCGGCGACACCCACACGGTCCTGCGCGCCGTGATCCTGAACGTGTCGGTCAACGTGGCGCTGAACCTGGTACTGATTCCGCGCTCCCTGCTCGGCGTGCCGCTGGCGGGGCTCGGACCCGA
>JBFJYU010000178.1:0-6952 GCA_041622435.1 Thermoplasmatota archaeon
CGGCGACGCGCACTGCGACGCCGGGTACCGGTACTACTACCACGACGCATTCTACGCCTTCCAGGCCGGCTGCGGCGTGGGGCCCAAATACGTCGGGTTCAGCACCTACCCGTAAAGAAGGCCGCCAGGCCACAGGCACCAAGCCGCCCGCGGCGCTACGCCCAGGCGGCGCAAGGCCACGACCGGAAACCCGTCTACGCGGCATGTTCGTCTGCCCGGACATGGGCCGGCGACGCCCAACGTAACCGGACGATGGCAGCGCTTCGCGAACCGCCCCGCCAACAAACGCGCCGAACTTCGCATCGTCGGCTGCACCGATTTCATTTCGGAACGCACACAATTAAACAGGACCCGGCCTGCCCCACCTGAAATCCGGCCTAGGCCGGTGTGAAACCCATGAAAACGACCCTGATCATCCTCCTGAGCCTCACGGCCTCTGCGCTGCTGGTGCCGACCGGGAGCGCAGACCCGTGCGAAAGCCGCCCCGGCCACCAGCGCTGCGACGTTTCCGCCAACACCGATCCGGCCGGCTGCGGCGGCGGCTATACCTACTACCACCACGATGCCTTCTTCGTTTTTGATGTCAACTGCCACGTTGGCCCCAAGAGCATTGGCACGACCTTCCCCTTCCCGTAAGATCGCCCAAAAAGAGGACCACCATGAAACTCATGATCACCCTGATGCTCGTCACCAGCCTGCTGGCCACCCCATCCCAGGCAGATCCCGTGGATTGCAGCCAGCCGTCCGGCGAGAATCTCCAATGCCACGCGGAAGCAGGGAAATGCCGCGTGGACGCCTTCCCAGAAGGCAACGTCCGCGTGCTGTGCCAGCCGTCCGATGGCAAGAGCCGCTGCTGGATCTACCTGCCCAGCCTCGCACACGAATGCATGGGTCAGAGCCTGCCGTAACCATGACCATCAAAGCGTTCATCCTGGCAGGCCTAGTCGCATTGGCGATCGCCCCTGCCATGGTAGCCGGCGACCCGTTGCACTGCGTGAATGACCACGGCGAGCTGGATTGCCAAACCCAGGACCTTCCCCGTTGCCATGCCCGCGCCAACTACGAGAACGACCAGACGTACTGGGCCCGAGCCTCCTGTCTGGTTAGCCCCCAATGGAACAGCCATTGCACCGTCTACGTTGATCACCAGTCCAGCCCGACGTTCAACTGCGGGCCTTGGTAGCCACGGCCCGTAGGCTTGCCGAGGCCTGGCACTGCGGGGCCAACGCACCCCCAACGGCAACGTGGGTGGCCGCCGTTGGGGCTATCCTGGACTTCAACTAGCCTACCGGCGACTCTGGGGTGGCCGTTTGGCAGGCCATACCAGACATCCTGAAACCCCGAATGGGGACCGCGGCTTAAGGAGAGACTCAAACAATGATGGGGCTTTTGGGCCTTCGGCTTGCCGCCAGCGCAAACGGTATGGCGCCGCGGCGCCAAGGGCCACCGAACCGGGTGGTTCGCCAACCTTATCTGGCGGCCCTGTTAACGTTCAACTCTAACATGTTGAGGTTCTACCATGCGTGACGTATGTCTCGTCGGCGTTGGCATCACCAAGTACGGCCGACACGATCTCCATGCCCGTGAACTGATGACGATGGCCGCCAACGAGGCCATCGACGCGTCGGGCATCGACCCCCTGAAGCTTGATTCCGCCTTCTTCGGCAACGCCTTCGGTGTTGCGGAGAAGCAGGGCCACCTGGGCCCGCTCATCATGACCGCCCTCGGCATCCCCGAGACCCCGTCCACCGTGATGGAGACGGCCTGCGCCAGCGGTGGCACGGCCTTCCACCACGGTTACCGCGAGGTCGCCGGCGGCTTCTCCGACGCGGTGCTGGTGGGCGGCGTTGAACGCGTGTCGATGCTGGACACGCTGACTGCGACGACCTACTTCAGCTACGGTTCCGACTACACGTTCGAAGGCGCCAACGGCTGCTCGTTCCCCGGCCTGTACGCCACCATGGCGCGCGCGTACTTCGATAAGTTCGGCGCGACGGAAGAGGACCTGGCCAACGTGGCGATCAAGAACCACAAGAACGCGGTCCACAACCCCATGGCGCACATCCAGAAGGAGATCACCATGGAGGACGTGATGGGCTCGATGAAGGTGGCGGACCCCCTGAAGCTGTACGACGCGTGCCCGTTCAGCGACGGCGCCGCCGCCGCCATCCTGGTCAGCGAAGAGGTCGCCAAGCAGATGACGGACACCCCGATCTACGTCGAGGGCAGCGCCCGCAGCGGCTCCATCGCGAGCCTGCACGACCGCGACGACCTCACCACGATTCCCGGCACCCAGCGCGCCGGCGCGGCCGCCCTCAAGCAGGCCAAGGCCACCGTGGACGACATCGACTTCTTCGAGGTGCACGACTGCTTCACCATCGCCGAAGTCGTCGCCAGCGAAGACCTAGGCCTGTTCGACCGCGGCACCGGCGCCAAGATGGCGACCGAAGGCCAGACCGCTATCGGCGGCAAGCGCGTCATCAATCCCAGCGGCGGACTGAAGGCCAAGGGCCACCCCGTGGGCGCCACCGGCGTCGGCCAGATCGTGGAAGTCTACGAGCAGTTGCTCGGCGAGGCCGGCGGCCGCCAGGTCGACGGCGCCATGAAGGGCATGACGCACAATGTGGGCGCCACCGGCGGGACCGTGGTTTGTAATGTCTTGGGGAGGCGGAACTGATGTCCGCCGAGACCGTTCAGGAGAACGCCCACATGGCGGGGCGCCCCCAGATCAGCATGAAGGAGCAGGAGGAGGCCCTGCGCGACAACCGCATCGTGGGCTTCCACTGCCAGGCGTGCAAGTATGACCAGTTCAGTCCGATGCTGCGCTGCCCCAAGTGCCGCTCGAAGGACATCACGACCCGCGACTTCAGCATCACCGGAACCGTCGTGTCCTACACGATCCAGACGGTCGCCGCCGAGCAGTTCCTCAACGAGACGCCCTTTGCGTTCGTGGTTGTCCAGCTCGACGATGGCCCGCGCATCAGCGGCTGGATTGAGTGGATCGCCCGCACGTCCGACCTCCCCGTCGGCCAAAAGGTGCAGTTCCGGTCCAGCTACAAGCCGGGTATGATTTTCGATAAGGTTTGAAGGACCTTATCGAAACGGACGCGAAGCGTCCGGCGGGCGCGGCCTGCAAGCGCCCTGCGTCCCCGACACCACTCTTCCTTTTCCGCCATGTTTTTTTTGTCCGCTGAGTTGAGCGGCAGCGCTGTTTTTCAAGACAGAACGGCCCATCAAGAGATGCTGGTCCGATGATGGCAACCGGCGCAGGCGGTTGGATCCGACCGGACCCCTCAGGGGCCCGGCACAAAACCCACACGCGGCAAATGATTGCGACCCAGCAAATGGAAACTGAGGCAGAGCCCCGGATGACGGCGGCGCCGGCGCAATTTGAATTCTATTGCTGCGAAACCCCGGGATCATTTCTGTTCAGCCGGGGACATGGTGAGTCGCCGTCGCCAAGAACCAAATACCCGGTCCCGTGGCTCCGCGCTGATGGACTCCATCAGAATCGTTTGCTCGGTGGCTATTGTGGCATCTTTGCTCATCGCCCCCGCGATGGCATTCACTTCCTCCGACGAATCGCCCCGCGGCTGCATTTACGACCTCGCGTACCAACTGCGCACCGGTCGGCAGGGCGGCACCCAGATTTCCGTCGGCGACGACCCCAACTCGAAGACCGAGTCGGGCCAGGAATACTGGACGTGGACCAACGGCCAGACGGTCGCCTTTGAGGCCACCCTCGATGGCGGCAGCATGTCGCTGCGCCTCGGCGACACGACGGCGTACTACACGACGGAGTCGACCGGCTTCGTCAACACCCTCAAGCTCTGGGCCAAGACCCACGGCACCGGCGACGAGCCGAGCGTCGACGTGACCGACATCGTCATTGACGGCCAAACCGCGCACCGCGATCTGCACCGCGACTACCTGCACGAGGACTCGGAACCGGACGTCATCTGGGCGTACCCCATCGACGCCACGGACGGCCTGACGGTTACTGGCAACGTCACGTTTGCATGGACGGGCGGGGACCAGCCCGCCACGAGCCGCATGGAGTTCTGGATCGAGACGGCGGACTGCCTGCTGGGCGACCGCGACGGTGACGGCTTGAGCGACGAGCATGAACTGGCCATCGGCAGTAGCCCCCGCCACGTGGACAGCGACCGCGACGGCTGCGACGACTACGATGAGGTCATGGTCTATGGCACGCAGCCCAACGACCCGGACACCGACGGCGACCTGTGGAGCGACTGCCTGGAGATCGCCGAAGGCTCGAGTCCCACCAACCCGCTCAGCTTCCCGCACCCCTCGATGGGGCCCATCACGCTGAGCGAAGACACCGAGGGTCTGGAGATTCCGGTGCTAGACTTCTTGGCGCCCATCGACCTGTTCTACAAGACGCTGTAGAACCCCGGTTCCAACTTTTTCCGCCTCCGCCTCCGCCTCCCTTTCCACCCCGGCCGCCGCTCCCAGTTGGCCCGCGCACGGAGCCCTGCCCCCTCCACTCGCCCCAGCCACAACCGACAGGTCGGCTCTGAGGGCCGCGACGGCGGGCCGTGGCCAGAATCGGCGCCGTCGCTGGCCAAAGCGACGCGGCAAAAAACCAGGAAGGGGGAAGGAAAAGGAAATCCGGCGTCGCAGCGCCCCGCGCCTACCCGACGATCGAGACACCAATCTGGGTGACGTAGATCGGAGGAAGTTGCGGGACGCGGATCGTCAGCATGTCGGCCGTCGGGCCGGGCATGACGTAAACGATGGAGCCGTCGACGGTGCCGGCGGCGAAGTCCAATCCGGCGTCGGCAAGGTTGACGAAAGTCCGCAGGAAGCCATCGGAACTCAGGCAGCCGAAGAGGGGGCCGCAGAGGTACGGGTACATGCTGCTGTCGTCCTGGCGGCCGTAGCCGAAGTAGCCGAAGTCGTCGAGCGCCGTGAGACCGTTGAAGATGACCTCAACCGGAGGCAGCACAAAGGTGCCGTCGTCCAGGAAGATCTCGTCCGTCGTCGCCGACTGGCCCGGCACCGTGACCGTGATCACGTGCATTCCAGGCACGTGCACGTCGTGCTGGGACGGCGGCTGAGAGTGGCCGGGCGTCGTCACGGTGCCGCCGTGCACGGTGAAGGTCGTGACGTACATTCCGGGGTACACTTCCGTGCCATCCACGCTGATTTCGCGCGAGTCGGCGACGTGCCGGGTCATGCCGGGCACCCATTCGCGCGCGGGAACCGTCGTGATGTCCTGGCCCGGCACGGTGGCGCCGGGGACCGTGTAGCTGACACCGCGGGGCACGCTGCCGGGCAGGTTGGATTCACCGGCCTGGACGGCAGGGGTTTCGTAGGGCACGGAACCCTGGTCGCCGAAGAAGAACTCGCCCCGCAGCGACTGCAGGTGCAGGTTCATTCCCGTGATGTCGGCGCCGACGGGCACGGGAGCGACATCGAGCGGCGGCGTGCCGACGGGGACCGCAGGCGTTGCGACGGGGGGCGTCGTCACGCCAACGGGCGGCGTCGTGTAGGTGACGCCGGGCACGTAAACGGGCGGGACCCGCACCACGACGTCCCGGTCCGGGACCGTGACGCTTCGCTCCGGGATCGTGAAGCCGGGCACGTAGACCGTCCGGTCGACGCCGGGCACGGACACGGGAACCTGGCGCTCCGGAATCGTGATCGTGTAGCCGGGGACCCTCACGCCGTCGATGACGACGATGTGGGGCGTCACGACGCCGACCTGGTTCGGGCTACCGGCGTGGGTGCCGATATCGCCGTCCTTGGCGCCGAGAATCGTGGCGTCCGCGAGGTCGCGGATGAGCATAACCGAGTCGCGGCCCACGTCAATGATGGGCTGCGCCTGCGGCGGGGCGATTTCGTCCGCGCGGTCGAGTCCGACGAGCGTGACGTTGAACGCGGGGGCCAGTACCTGACCTACGGCGACCTGTTGTTCTGCCTGAACGGGTGCTGCCGTGAGCACGAGCGTTCCAATTAGCATTATAGCGAGCAATTTTATCGATGCCATGCAACCACCTTTATTGGACCGCAAGAATGGACGACGTGCCCAGGCATTTAACTTTCATCCTATAGTAACGGCAAGGTTGCCTGTTGCACGCAGGCTGGACCCTGCACAGCGCGCCACCGGCACGCGCCTTTTTCATGCGGGTGGCGCGCGCCCGCGCGCGCGAACGACAGGGGCTTCGGCGCGCGCGGTGGCGGCTCGGGGTGGGCTGCCACCGGGAGGGCAAGCGACGACCACGAGGCCCCAGCCGACCGCAGAGCCAGAGTACGCCCGGCGTTTTTGTGGCGGCCGGCCGTGCCGCGACCATGGACTGGGACCCGGACGCCTACGAGCAGTTCGCGGCGGCCAGGGAGCGGCCGTTCGACGACTTGCTGGCTAGGGTCCCGGCGCGCTCCTACGCCACGATCCTGGACGCCGGCTGCGGCACGGGTCGCACGACGCACGCATTGGCCCGGCGGTTCGAAGGGGCCCAAGTGGTCGGCATCGACGCCTCCCGTGAGATGCTGGACGCGGCCAAGCCCGGCCGGCGTGTTTCGTTTCGACAGGCAAACCTGACGAGCGCGGAACCCCAGCCCTCCGAACTCGTCGTGTGCAACGCTGTGCTGCACTGGATCTCCGAACCCCGCCCCATGGTGGAGCGCCTCGCGTCATGGGTAGCACCGGGCGGCGTGCTCGCCATCCAGGTGCCGGCAAACCACGACCAGCCGAGCCATCGCATCGTCGGCGAGCTGGCAGCCGAGCCGACGTGGGCCCGGCGGCTGGCCGACCTCGCCATCGGCGACCACGTGTTGCCGCTAGCCGAGTATGTGAGCATCCTGGGGCGGGCCGGCTTCGAAGTCGACGCATGGCAGACCACGTACCTGCACCAGTTGCAGGGCCGCGACGCGGTTCTGGAGTGGCTGAAGGCTACGACCCTGCGACCCCATCTTGCCAGGCTCGAGC
>JBFJYU010000179.1:0-6948 GCA_041622435.1 Thermoplasmatota archaeon
CGAAGTCGTTGTCGTACTCCGGATTGATTCCCTCGAAGCACGGCAGCGCCTCGAACAAGGGGTCGAACTCTGGCGGGGCGCCCTCCGGCGGGCCGCACGGCACGAACGCGCCGCCTTCGATGACGCCCTGGCCGATGCCGGGGACGGCGCTTTGCAGGCCGTCCTTGAGGAGTGCGTACAGGTTCAGAATGAAGGGGACCGAATTGACGGCCCCGCCGGCCTGCTGGACGAACGGATCGGCTTGCATGGCCTTGTGGATGGCCACCATGTCCGCCACGGCCGCCTGTGTCGCCAAGCCGCCTGGTTCGCGCGCCTTGGTGATGATCGTTTCCTGGCCCACGGACTCGATCTTGACCTGGAAGCGCTCGTACATCTCCAGCATGTGGGAGCGGTTTTCCTTGTGGGTCCACAACTCCTTCTGGGGCAGGTTGACCTCGACGGTGCCGATCACGTACTCCGTCTTGGGGATGAACGACCCGAAGATGATCGTCGCGATGAGCAGGACCACGATGGTCACCGGCTTGTGGCGCCCGGCGGCGGAGGCGAGGCGGCCGACGAGGACGCTCGGGCGGAAGACTTCTTTCGCCTCGTTGCGCACCGACAGGTGGAGCAAGGCCGGCAGCAGCGTCATCGACAGGGTGAAGATGCTCGCGATGCCGAGGATGGTGGCCGTGCCGATCTCGACGATCATCGGGCTGGTGCTGCTGATCATGACCACGAAGCCGGTGATGGTGGTGAGCGTGCTGATGAACAGGGCCACGGCGCCGCGGCGGCCGATCAGGTCGAAGGCCTCGTCGCTGGTTGCAACGTGGGCCCGTTCGACCCCGAATTCATTGATGATATGAATGACATAATCCACGCCGACACCCAGCAGCAGCGGGAACATGGCCATGGACACGAAGCCGATGCTGACGTCTCCCAGGGTCATGCCTGCCAGCGTCCAGACAAGAATGATGGCGACGGTGCTGACGCCGATGGCGGCGCGCTTGGCGTTGCGGAAAAGGAACAGCAGCGTCACGGCGAGGAACGCGAAGACGGCCGCGATGAAGATCTGGGACTCCTCCTCCACCTGCTGGTCGATGCGGTAAATCCAGGACTGGACGCCCCACGAGTCGAAGTAGGCCTCATTCCACAGGTCGAGGGTCTTGCCGGCGCCGGAAATGCCGATCTCGCCGACGGCCATCAGGCGGTAGTCCTCGACGATTTCGTTGATGAGTCCGCCGGTCTCCTTCTTCGAGAGGGCGGAGGTGTCGGGGTCGTAGATGATGAACATCACGGACGCCTGGAAATCGTCGGAACGGTACAGCGCAATGGAGCCGGTGGAGTCGGCCTGGGACAGCAATTCCTGGGCCAGTTGGTGTTGCGGCTCGTCCGGCGCCAGGCAGAAACAGCCGCCGGGGAATTGCTTGTAAATCAGCTTCTCGAAGTAGGGGAGGCTGGTGTGGCTGAGCACCTTGTCCAGGCCTTCGGGGTACTCGTCGGACTTGGTGCGCTCAATGAATTCCTGCTTGACGAAGGAGAAAACCTCCTCCTGCGCCCGCAGCGCCTCCATCGAGGTCACGTTGGTGACGGGGATCATGGGGCAGTCGGGGCTGCCTTGCACGCACCGTGGGTCGTCGGCGTCGGGCGCCTGGGCGCCGTCTCGAAGTTCGAAGTAGATGATCTCGGAATTGACGCCGGCGACGCGTTCGCGCAGCTCGCGGAAGAAGT
Source organism: Thermoplasmatota archaeon (assembly GCA_041622435.1). Lineage (GTDB taxonomy): Archaea > Thermoplasmatota > E2 > JACPAO01 > JAHFTW01 > JBFJVP01. The sequence goes on from JBFJYU010000179.1 coordinate 1,711, forward strand.
TGGCCTGCTCGTCGTCGGTGGCGAAGTAGCCGGACTGGATGTCCGTCTCAACGTTGGGTTCGACGGTCAGCAGCACGCCGATTGATCCCGCCGTGATGAGTGCCACCACGGCGACGACGCCCCACGCCCGGTTTGCCGACCAACGCATGATCGCCGATAGTACTCCCTGAACGCGCTCACCCAAATCCATGCCGAACCGGCGAAAGCACCGGGTTGTCCCCTTTAGCCGTTCCTTTGCCTTTGGGCAGCCGGGCCGGGGCTGCTGGGCCGGCGTTTGACGCGTGGCGAAGGGCTTTTTCCACATGAAACAGGGGGGTTGAACCTCCGGGTTGCAACGCCAGATATTTTTTATAGTGGCGTGGCTGCCGAACCAGGGCTGGTGGCCGTGGAGCTTGGGGCGGGGAAAGCCCGGTCACGGGCCCGGCTGCGGCGCGCCCAGCGGACCTCGCCTGAGGCGGCCCGCGATGCGGGCGCCTGCGGCGGCGACGGCCTACGCGGCGACGGTCCCGGCGTCCTCGGGCGTCTGGAAATCGACCAGCGTGCCCCGCAGCGACTGCAAATCGATGTACGGCATGCGCGCAGGGTCCGGCGTGAAATTCAGCATTTTCTGGTACAGCGTCTGGCTCTGCCAGGTGCCGCAGTTGACCATCTGGACACCGCGGTACTGCCGCAGGCCCGGCACGTGCACGTGCCCCGTGATGAACAGATCCGGCACGTCGTCGATGACCAGGTAGTCGGTGTGCTCGGGCGCCACCGGCGTGCGCTCGCCGTACAGCGGCGCCAGGTGCCGGCACTGGAGCATCTGCTCCATGGTCGGCAGGGGATCCTCGTAATCCAGCTTCGTGACGTTGGTGGCGAAATCGATCAGGCTGAACCCGTGGTACGCCAACGTCAGCGCGCCGTGCATCTTGAACCACGCCGGATTCGCCACGAAGTGAGCGGTGTGGCTGTCAAAACGTTCCTTGACCTCTTGCCCGAAGGCCGGCTGCGGCTCGGCCGGCCGGGCCGCGTCGTGGTTGCCCGGCTGCACCACCACCTCAAGGTGTTCGGGTAGCGCGTGCATGTACTGCCCGAACGCCTCGTACTGATCGTAGATGTCGCCGATGGTCAGCTCGTCCTGTTGCCCCGGATAAATGCCGATGCCGTCCACCAGATCGCCGGGCAGGATCAGGTACTTGATGCGCCCCGCCGCGTCGCGCTCGCGCCGCGTGGCCCCGTGGCCGTTGAGCCAGCGCAGCATGCTCTTCCAGTTGTCGCCGAGGAAGGTGTTGCTGCCAACGTGGATGTCCGACAGGAACGCGGCTGCCAACGGCACGTCGGCGCCGCGCTTGGCGGTGGCGTCGGGGCGCGGGATGTCCGGCCGGACGATGGACTCAACAAACAGCAGGTCGCCCTTGCTGCTGGCCTGTCCGACGACCCCCACCACCTCGTCCTGCACGAGGGTATCCGCCATGTCCACCACCGGCTTGTTGTCGGACCGGACGATGGCGTTGATGGCGCCCGACTCGTCCTCCAACTCCAGGCGGCGGTGGCCGTTCTTGGTCGTGGATACGCCGCCGACCATGCCGATCACCGCGACCTCCTGCTGACCGGGCCGGATCCGCTCGATGGGGGTGACGTTGCGCAGATCCCGGCGCTGGCGCAGCATCTTGCTGATTCGCCGGTAGCGGTCCTGGAAGTACGTCGTGAAGTCCGAGGTCGTGCCTTCGCACGTGGAGTTTCCCGTCATGTCCTGCACGACCTCCAGGCGAGCCTCGTGCTGGGCCGCCAGGGGCCGCCACTCGCTGCGCGGCTCGACCCTGAAGTCGCGGGCGTCCTGGGCCGCCGAGGACGTTGGCTCCTCAACGCGAAGCTCGTCGTCGTGGTCGTCGGCCGCGTCGTCCTCCTCGTCCGCGTCCCGCAGGGGGGTCTGCCCGTCGTAGATCGCCGCCGCCGCGCGCTTGAGCGCCTCCTTGCGGTCTCGGTCAGCAGGCCCCGTCGGTGCTGCGGGTGCTGCCGCGCTCACTTGCTCGCGCAGCCGCTCCTCAAGAAGCTGGAACAACCCAAGATCGAGGTGAAATGGCACCTCTTCTAGGCTGCCGAGGACCGCCTGAACGCGGCTGATGCCGTCTCCCGACGCGCGGGCCTCAAGGTCCTCCAGGAGATCGGGGTCGACCAGCGCCCCATGCCGCTCAAAGAGCGCCACGAGTTCCTGGCGAACGACAGTCCCGGCCACGGAGCGCACCAGTCGGGCTGTCGTCATAAGGGTAGGGGGGACTTGCCTGTGGAGCGCCGGCCTGCGGCAGGCTCAGGACGCCGTCCCAAGCGGTCGGCCCGGCTGGCCCAACCGCCGCAGGACAACCTCGACGACGCGGTGGTTGTGGCTCGGCTCCAGGAAATGGCCGGCGTCCGGCAGAACATCAAGGCTGGCGCCGCCGGGCACCGCCGCGACCAGGCGCTCGGCATCCTCCACGGGCACAAACTCGTCACGGGTGCCCACCACGACGTGGACCTCCAAGTCTGATGGCAGCTTGCCCGCGTCGTCCAGCGGCACAAGGTCACTCATCGTCAACTCGACTGGCGTCGCCACAAGCACCAGTCGCGCGGGTCGCCGCCGGGTCGCCAGCGCCGCCGCGACGCCGCCGCCGAAACTAAAGCCCACCACGACGGGCGAAACACCGCTGGCCTGACCCGTCAGCGCATCGAAGACGGCCAATGCATCCTCCAGTTCGCCCTTGCCGTGGCCGTACGCCCCCTCAGACCGGCCAACACCCCGAAAATCAAAGCGAACGGGCCGCCAACCCGCGTCCGCCAAGCCCTTGGCCAGGTCGTAGATCAATCGACTGCCCATGGTTCCGCCGAAAGCCGGGTGTGGGTGCAACAGCAGGACCGCCGGGCCATCGGCTGGGCCGTGCTCGCGGGCATCCAAGGTTCCCGCGGGGCCGGTGAACGTGCGGGGGCGCGGTTTCACGGGCTAGGCGAGGTGGGACGGGACTTGGGTTTGATGGACGGCGCCACGGCGCCCCGCCCGCGCCTGCGCCACGAACCTCGGGGTCTCCCTCGCGGGCTTCGCTCGCTCGGGCAACCAAAAAGCCCTGCGGGCATTTTGGTTGAGTGCCGACGACCACCCACTACGCCCCCAAGGTCCGCGGCAGAGCCGTGAACCTCGGGGTCTCCCTCGCGGGCCTCGCTCACTCGGGCAACCAAAAAGCCCTGCGGGCATTTTGGTCGACGGACGCAGGGGGATTCGAACCCCCGACTTCCGGCTTAGAAGGCCGGCGCCGTATCCAGGCTGGGCCATGCGTCCAGCGCGCGGCACGCGGGGTTCGGTGAAAGGTTTCGCCTACCAGCGCCGCTGGTCGAAGTGCTGGGCATCGCCGTCGCGCACGACGATGACTTGCTGCTGTTGCTGCTGGTCCCCACCCCGACCCCCCGCCGCGCCCGCGACGGCTGCGACCACGCCGACCACGATGAGCAGGACAAACAGCAAGCCGAGCAGCGAGCTGAAGAACGCCATGGCGGCCCAATCGTCGTCATCATCGTAGCAGTCGTGGCACGCGTCATCGGACCCGCCGAAGTCAACGTTAACGAGGCCGTCGTTGGACGGGCCGCTGTCCGCGCAGCCGGCCAGTGCAACAAAAACACCCAAGAGAGAAACCAGGCCCAACCGGGCCGCCCTCGACGCCATGGTGCCCAAGCCCCCTCGCAGCCTGTTAAGGTTGACTGCGGCGCCACCGGCATCCGCCGAAACCGGGGGGCTCGCCGCCTCGGCGCAAGCCATGGCCAACGCTGGATCGGTTGACGCGCCGGAGGAAAAAGAAGTGGGCCCCAAGAGATTCGAACTCTCGACCTTCCGGTTATCAGCCGGATGCTCCACCAGACTAAGCTAGGGGCCCGTTGGGCTCCCTCCTGGCGCAGAGCCGCCGAATCTGGGGGGGTAAATAAGCGGTTCGGGGCGTGGGCGCCGACCGCAGGCGGCGGCGGGGCGCGGCGGGGCGTGCCTAGACCGGCACGCGAAAGTCCGGCGAGGGGCCGGCGGTCGCAGCCAAACGCGGGATGCCACACCGGCCGCGCGGCAATGGAGGGGCGCGCGCAGCGCGACAAACGGCCCGCTGTCGTTGCATTGCGGCCCGGCGACACGGCAATCTGCGACAAACAACGACTTGTGTCCCGGTGTATTTTTACACCGGTCGTTGATCGACTCGCATGGCTGAACGCTTTCGCCTGCGCCTTGACAATTCCGACATCCGACACTTGGCCATCGTCGTGGTTGCCAGTGTCATCCTGCTATCAAGCCTCATCACGCCGTGGTGGACGCGCGGCTACACCATCGACTACGCCGACGACCAGCCGGACACGGACACCGCTCCCGTGTTCGTCGACACCTTCACCGTAAGCTACTACCCGTTCCAGACACCGGCTTTCGGGCCCTTCCAGTTCGACTCGGTGCGCGAGGCGGCGGTCACCATCACGGGCATCGCCATCGCGTTGTCGGCGCTCCTGGCGCTGGGGCACAACCTTGTCCGCTGGGGCATCCGAACCGGCCGCGTCGATACCGATCTCGGTGTTCCCGTCAAGTTGGCCATCGCGAGTTTCCTTGTCGGCGCCTTCGGCGTGCTGTTTGCTCTCCTTTGGCCCTTCATGGGCATCAATTCCGACGGCATCTTCTCCGCCGACGCCGTTTTCGGGGGCGATGCTCCCGATGGCGTGCTGGTTGAGGACCAGTCGTTCCTGAACGCCGGCTTTTTCCTGGGCATCCTGGGCTTCATGATGTACCCGGCGTACCTCTGGGTGGATGCCCACCTCAACCGCGCGGCGCGGGTGGGCGTGCAGAGCGTGACTCCCGAGGGACAACCCGTCGCGTAGCCCCATCGGCGCCCCTCTTCCCCCTCACAATCCTTTTCATAGGGGGCCGACTCGCGGCGCCTCGCACCCGACCTGGAAACAGGTTGAGTCGTGGTTCGGCCGAGGTCCCCCGCAGCATCCTCGATCTGGGCTCCTCGTTCGAACCCGCATCCGCCATCACCCATCTGGGCGAGTAGATCAGTTGGAAGATCGCTGCCGACCTGCAAACAGGTCGATCATTTGGGCGACCCCGGCCTTCGGCCGAGGTCCCCCGCAGGATCCTCGATCTGGGCTCCTCGTTCGAACACGCATCCGCCATCACCCATCTGGGCGAGTAGATCAGTTGGAAGATCGCTGCCGACCTGCAAACAGGTCGATCATTTGGGCGACCCCGGCCTTCGGCCGAGGTCCCCC
>JBFJYU010000180.1:0-6930 GCA_041622435.1 Thermoplasmatota archaeon
ACTCCCGCATAGCGAATCTGATCTCCTGGTTGCACTCGATCCGGCACGAGCATCCGGCGCGGCTGTTCAAGAAGTTGAGCCTTCGGGGTTTTTCTGTTGGTTTGTAAAGTTAGGGTTTTAGGGAATATCTGTGTGGTTGCACTCACGTCGCCGCCGTTCGTCCGGACATGCCCGTCACGCCGCCCCGTGCTTGACCGCTAGAACAGTCGGCGAGGGGGGATCGGACAAACCGCCGTTACCGGACCGAGCCCGCCAGCGGCGACCCAGGCAGGGCTCGCGGACCCCGAAGCTCCCTGGCTCCCGCGACCTCGCGCTCTTCGACCCGGCGCCCAACCAATCCCATAGGGACATGAAGGGCCAGTGCCATGCGGCATGCGTTCTGCCATGACACCCTCCCGCGCCGGCCGTCCCCCTGCCCTTCGAACCCTCAGCGTGCTGGCGCTGGCCGCCGCGTCGGAAGACCGACCCAGTTGGCTGGAGCGGCTTGGACTGCGCCGCAAGCAAAAGAGCCAGGCCGAGTTGGACGCCGAGCGCCGCAAACGGCGCAACATTGAGCACCATGAGGAGGACAAGCCCCAGCCCTTCGTGCAGTGTCCCGAGTGCAGCGCCTCGCTGCGCGCCAACCACATGGAAGATCACATGAAGCGCGTCCACTGAAGCGCCAGGGACGCCGGCACGCCGGGGCAGACCCTCCCGGCTGCGGCGGCGAAACCGTTCTCAGCCAGGATGGAGGCTGCCAGCGCATGCGTTTTGCCCTGCTTGCAACCGCGGCCCTGATCTTCATGGTGGCGCCCGCTTCCGCCGACCCGGTGGAGGCCGGCTTCTACAACGGCGACAACCGGTCCGGCTTCGAAGCCGACGCCCGCACCTTCGGCTGCTACTCGCACGTCCACGCCGAGTGGTTCGACAACGACGGCGACTACATCCCGGACACGGTTCCCCCGGGTGGCCCGCCGCCGCGCTACGACTACTACTTCCTGGTCTGCTAGGTCGGAACTCGCGACCGCTGATCACGGATCCCTCTCTTCCACTCTTTTCGCCCGTTTTGGGGCGCACTGGCGACGGTCCGACCATACGAGCGCCGGCCGTGTGCCGCCCCGGCGCCGGGTGTCGCGAAGCTGGTCCCGCGCCGCCTACGAGGTGGGTTGGCCGGGGTACCGACCGTCGCCGAGGGCCGCCTCGTCCCTGTCGATCACGGGGAGCAGCAGGCGGCTTGCGTCTTCGCCCCAGTGCAGTTCCAGGGGGAACGCGCTCGGGCCTGGCAGGAACGGCCGCTGGATGAGCGCGCCGTTGTTGTCTTCGAAGCCGCTGCACGATTCGAGGGGTGCTTCTGGCACCACGCGCAGCATGAGTTCGTTGCCGGCCTTGATGACGATGTCCTGGGCGTACATCTCAAGCTTGGCCGTGATGGGCTGGCCCGGCACAATCGTCTGGGCCTCGTGGCCGCCGGCGTGGTAGCGCAGGTTCATGGCGCCGTGGGCCACGCGGTAGGGTTCGTCGCCGCGCCATTCGAGGAGTTCGGCGTAGATCTGGCCTCCGGCGGCGTCCAGGGGCGTGACCTGGGCATGGAAGCGGACCGGCCCCGCGAAGCGCAGATCCTCGTCCTGGGCAGGGAGGGTGAAGCGCCACTGGGTGCCGGGGACATGGGCGGGCAGCGGGGCACCCATGGAGCGGCATTCGCCGGGGTCGATGAGCCCGGTCGGGTTGACGGCGACACTGCTGCCGCTGGCGGTGCCGTTGGCGGCCAACACGCCGTCGCCGAGCACCAGGGCGTCATAGCGCAGGTCGGCTGGGGGCCAGGTGTCCTCGGTGCGCCACGCGCCGTGGGTGTCTTCAACGTCCACGCGGGGGCCCGTGTCGGTGGGGACACCCTTCAGTTCTGAGTCAAACCAATCCAGGAGAACCTGCGCGAAGTCCCAGCGCAGGTGATCGTCACGGTAGGCGCTGTCCGGCAGCGTGTGGTCCCATTGGCCCAGTAGCCACTTGACCTTGAGCCCCGCCGCCTCCAGGTTGTTGACGAAGGGGACCGCCATGTCGATGTTGACGTTCCAGTCCTGCAAGCCGTGGATCAGGAAGATGCTGCCATTGTAGTTCTCGGCCACGCGCTCCTGGTAGTTGCGCACGGCCCAGTAATCGTCAAAAGGCGCGGGCTCGCGGCCACCGGTCACCACCGCGTATTCGGACGCGGCGACACCCATGACGGGCTCCGTGCAGACGTTGTCAAGGAGGTGGCGGGGATCGTCGCCCACCACGGTTTCAAGGCCCTGGTTGGCCACGCCGTACTGGGCCCAGTACAACGCCATGTGGATCGGCGTGCGCGGCTCCGCGGTGCCGTTGCGGAAGCCGAGTTCAAACCAGTCGGTGACACCGCTCACGGGCACGATCGTCTTGAGGTGGGGGTTGCCCCACTGCGCCGCTGCCCACGGCGTGGTGCCAACGTAGCTCACGCCGATGATGCCGACGTTGCCGTTGCTCCACTCCTGGGTCCCGAACCATTCGACGATGTCGTCCATGTCCGCCTGTTCGTCGGGGCCCATGGATTGCATGCAGCCGCCGCTGAAGCTGGTGCCGCGCACGGCGACCTTGGCGTAGGCGTACCCGTGCTCGACGAAGTTGGGCAGGAAGAAATCGGTCGTCCACAGGTCGTCCAGGTAGAGCCCGGTGCCATAGTAGGGGCTGATCACGAGGATCACGGGAACCGGTTCGTCCGTGTCGGGCCGCCACAGGGACGCGGCCAGGTTGGTCCCGTCGTGAGTTGTGATGGTTTCCCGCGTCTTTTCCAGAACGTCAAGGGGGCCTTCTTGGAGCACGCGGCTGTAGCGCCCGGAGGTGTCCCAGACCGGTTCGGCGTCCGGCCCGATGGCCTGGGGCTCCGAATCCCCGCCACTTCCAAGGCACCCAGACAACAAGATGACGACCGCAAGCACCGCGCTCCGCATGCAGAGGGCGCCGCCGACGGATTACTTGATTTTTGCGGCGCGCGACTCGGCATTGAGCGAGGTCCGGCAAGTCGGCCGCCGAAGCAGGGCCACGGCGCACCCGGGCACTGGAGGCGGGGCCCCGCTCGCGCCCCCGGCCAGCAACCCTCCCTCAACGGTTTTCCCCGGCACCCGGCATCGCCGCCGCATGGAACCCCGCGCCCTTGTGGCCTTCACACTCCTCACTGTCGCCGGACTCGCCGGCTGCCTGGCCGATGACGCGCCAGACGACGCCGGCCCGGTGCTGGACGCGCGTGGGTTTGAGGTTCCCCGGCTGCTGTGCCACCCGGTGCTCAGCGACAACCAGTCGGCGCTCCACGCCGACGCCCCGGAGGGCATGCGCTGCAACTTCGAAATGACGCCCGACGAGGGTCGCCAGGGCAACGAGGTGACCATCGCCGTCAACCCCACCAATCCCCAGAACGTCGTTGGCGGCGCGAAAGACTACTACCCTCCCGACGCCGGCGAATGCGTGTGGGACGGTGTGTATGTCACGCACGACGGCGCCCGGTCCGAGTACCAGGACCGCAGCTTCGACGGCAGCCCCTGGCGCCTGCGCGCCGGCGACGTGGACGGCTTCAGCCCCAACTACGCCAGCCAGTTCTGGTGCACCACGGACCCGGTCGCTTACTTCGACGTCAACGGCAACCTGTACTACCTGCTCATGGCGTACCAAGCCGACCCCGTCACCGGCTCCAAGGCCGGCGAAGAGGAACTGCCCAACGGCGCGCTCAATGACTGGGCCTTCAACCGCGCCACCCAGATCATCGCCGTGTCCGACGACGGCGGCGACTCCTTCCACACGTTCACGCCCGTCCTGGAGGGCACGTTCCCCGTCAACTTCCACGACAAGGGCTGGATCGCCGCCAGCGCCGACGGCACCATCCACGTGATGTGGCTGGCCTTCTTTGTCCCGGGCAACCAGTACTGCCGCTCCACCGACGGCGGCCAGACCTACCTGTGCACCGAGATCGTGGCCATCCAGTTCCTCGAGGCCGGCCAGGGCAGCTTCCTTGAGGTCGGCACCGGCGACGAGGTGTACGCGTCATGGTTCAACGGCGGCATCCGCCTCAAGCGCAGCTTCGACACGGGCGAGACCTGGGACCAGCAGCGCGTGGTGGTGGACGCCTCGATCGCCGACATGCCCGGCCTCAGCGGCCGCGACCGCCGCTCCATCAGCCCCATGATGGCAACGGACCGCAACCCCGACAGCCCCTTCGGCGGCGCCGTGTACTTCGTGTGGCAGGATGACCGCGACGGTGGCAGCAGCATCTGGTTCAGCGCCTCGCACGACCAGGGCGAGACCTTCACGGAGCCCATGCGCATCAGCGCGCCCTGGGGCCGCGACGGCGCCGCCTACGAGGTCTTCCCCGCCGTCAGCGTCAGCCCCGGCGGCGTGATCGATGTTTCCTGGATGGACACGGGCGCCGCTCGCGCTGTGGATTGCCCAGCCGCGCCCGCCACCAGTGAAGCCCACTGCAGCGGCGACTACCCGACGTTCGAGCAGAAGTACGCCTACAGCCTGGACGGCGGCCTGACCTGGAGCAGCGAGTTCAACGTCCGCGACGCCGGCGACGGCGGTTGGGACCCCGCCCTGAGCCACCACCAGAACGGCGTCGTGTTCATCGGCGACTACAACGACATCGACAGCTCCTGGCAAGCCGCCCACCCGGTTTGGCCCGACACGCGCAGCGGCGAGGTCGTGGACGTGTACACGGCGACGATTGAGAGGCCGATGTTCGCCGAGGGATGGTCGGCCGAAGCCCGCGCGGTGGCCCAGGAATTCATCGACGGCCACCCCATCTGAGGCCACCCACACTCGGAGGCCACCGTCAGCACCGACCTTCCCTCGGCGGGACCGAGGCCCCAAGCGAACGGCCGGCGCCAGGGCCACGCGACCTCGACGGGCGGACCCACCTGGAACCCGCCGAGGCCGACGGCTGGAGCCCCGAGCGCCCGGCCAGGGGCTTGAACCGCCGCCTTGGCCGGGGCCAGACGCCATCCGGGGAGCTGCGAACAGCGTGGTTGCACCCGCCGCGCCCGCCCGTGGGACCGGCCCACGGCATGACTTCGGGCGAATTAGCGCCCGATTTAGGGCGCGGTGTCTGATTTGGCCTCGTGCCGCTGGATGATTTGCGCCGTGCCCGCCGCGTGCTCGCGTCCGTTTCGTTCGAGCTCCAAGCGGGTGCGGCCGGGAAGCCGGCACAAAGCGCGCAAACAGGCGCAAAAGCGGCGGCGCCGCCCACGGGGGGCGTATGGCGCGCGGCACTCCTGGACCCGGAGGAATGGCGCCGACTCCTGAAGGACCGGGGCGGCCCCGAGGAGCCAGAGTTGGATGCGCCGCTGGATCCGGAGGAACAAAAGGACCTGGCCCTCCTGCTCGGAATCCCGACGCGTGAACTGCGCGGGATCATCGATGATTTCGTACGGGAGGGCCTCCTGGACGCGGCGCAATGGGCTTCCCAGCCTCCGTTGGCGGCCCAGGCGCCTCGGCCCGCGCCGGCGTGGAACGGCGTCGACGCCAGGGAGGAGGAATGGCTGGCTGAAGCGCTCGGCATGTCGCGCAGCGAGTTTCGCCGCAACGTGCAGGGCTTGGTGAAATCGGGCCACCTGGACGCGCGGCAGTGGCGGCTGGACGAGGCATCTGCGAACGCCGACGAGCCGGCCGAAGACGATGCGGTACGCAGGCAGCAAGAGCGCGACCAGAGCGTTATCGCCCACGGTGTATGGGAAAACCCGTGGCGGCAGCGCGAGCGCCAGGCCTGGGAGGTTACCGTCCAACAGGCCGTCGCCGTCACGATCACCGTGCTGCTGGCGACGGCTCTGCTTGCGCCGCTCTTGGCCCTGGTTTCCGCCAACGTTTCGGGCCTCGCTGTGGGCGCCCAGGCGCCGGTCGCATCGATTTCGGCCGGCGCGGCCTTTGGCTTGCTCGCTTCCGGCGGCGAGCCAGACGCGGTGCGTACCGTAGGCGCGACTGTATGGGCGAACGGTACCGACGGCGGCGTGGTGGCTGCCGGCGGCGGTGGACCGATTGTGGTGGGGGTTGCGGGGGTTGCAGTGGCGGCCGGGGTGGCTGACGGCGACCTGGTTGGCGAGTTGGCGGGACCGGTTTTGTGGGTCACGATTTGTCACAAGCCAGCGACGGCGGCGGAGTCCACGTTGGATGTGCCCGACACGGCGGTTGAGCGGCACCTGCGACATGGTGACGCGCGGGGACCTTGCGACAGTGGTGGGGGCGACGAGGGCCAAGCGGGCAATGGCACCCACGAACCCGCGGCGGAGGGGGGCGATGGGACCGTAACCCTTTGCCACAAGCCGGGGACACCGGCTGAAAAGACGATGACGCTGCCCGCCTCGGCGGCCGACGGCCACTACGGCCACGGCGACACGGAAGGACCGTGCCCCGACAGTGACGGCGGCGACGGCGGCGATGGTGGCGACGGCGGCGACGGGGATGGCAGCGACGGAGACGGTGGCGACGGGCAAGTGACGATTTGCCACAAACCCGGCACCGACGACGAGCAAACCATGACCGTGCCAGCGCCGGCCACCGGCGGCCACTACGGCCACGGCGACACCGAAGGACCCTGCCCCGACAGCGACGGCAGCGATGGTGGCGACGGCAGCGACGGGGACGATGGTGGCGACGGCAGCGACGGGAACGATGGTGGTGACGGCAGCGACGGGGACGATGGGGACGACGGGGATGGCGGCGATGGTGCCGGGGAAGTGACCATTTGCCACAAGCCCGGCACCGAGGACGAAGAAACGATGACCGTGCCGGCGCCGGCCACTGGCGGCCACTACGGCCACGGCGACACGGAAGGACCGTGCCCCGACAGTGACGGCGGCGATGGCGGGGATGGCAACGACGGCGGCGATGGTGGCGACGGGGATGGCAACGACGGCGGCGATGGCGGCGACGGGGACGGCGGCGATGGTGGCGACGGCG
>JBFJYU010000181.1:0-6920 GCA_041622435.1 Thermoplasmatota archaeon
GGGGAGAGCCCCATACGGTCAGCCACAGGCTGCCCCGGGGTTGCAAGGGGCGAAGCCCCTGCTGGTGCTTCGATCTCAGGCGTTTTGGTTCGGTGCCACGTTACGGATTTGGTTTGGGTATCGAACGTCTGCTGCGGGGGTTCACCGGGCAAGAGCATATTCGGGATATGCTGCCGTACCCGAGGACGCCGAATCGGGCGTATCCGTAGGGGTGCCGTCTCGCAGAGGAGCAGCCATAGAGACGAGCTAGCCGGCGTGTAGGGCCTGGACGAACGAGAACTTATGCTCTAGAGCATGTTTGGGCTGCCCGTGAACACCATCCAAATCGCCTGCTCGTCGTGTGGCACAAGCGGGGCGGTGTCGGCCGACCTGGCTGGGCGCCAAGTGTTGTGCCCTTCATGCAAAGCGCGAGTTTTCGTTCAGAGCACCGCTCCAACCTGGCAGATCGCTCCATCATCGATCCCGGCGCATGGCCGAAGCTTGGGCCCGCCGGGCGCCGCCATGGCGACCAATAGCAAAGCCATTGCAAGCCTGATTTTTGGAATCATCAACTATGTGTTTCTGCCCGTGATCGGGGCCATCATCGCCGTAGTCCTCGGCGGGCAGGCGAGGACAGAAATCAGCCGCAACCCCGAGGAAGGCGGAAACGGCTTGGCCACAGCAGGCATCATCCTGGGCTGGATCACGATTGTTGGCGTGCTCGCCTTGGTGGTTGTTGGTATCATTGCTGGCATGTGGGCAACTGCGGCGAATGCGTGACTCGCGAGTAGGGTCTGTTGACATCCGAAGTACTCGTGTGCCCGCACAACCCCCAAATACACCGAATACGAATACACTGTATTGTGACGAAGCAGGTGCAACTCTCGGATGAGGCGTACGCGCGCCTGAAGCGGGCGAAGCGTCCGGGGGATAGTTTCAGTGATGTCATCCTTCGTGCTTTCCCGGACGGGTCGCTGGCGGAGTTGGCCATGCTGGGCCGTACAGACGAGGAGATGGACGAGCACTTGCGCCTCATCAGGGAGGCCAGGCGGGACGACGAGCGGAGCGCCAAGCTGGACCGGTTGCGGGCGGGCGACGACGCATGACCTGTCTGGACACGTCGTTCCTGATCGCCTTGGAGCGCCGCGTGCCAGCGGCCGTGGGGCTGATGCAGGAGTGGCGGGGCTCGTCGGCGCCCATCGTGCCCGCGGTGGTCTGGATGGAGTACCTGGCTGGCCTGCGGCCCTCGTTGTGGCTGGAGGCGCAACGCATCGTCTCACGCAGCGCAACGTTGGTTCCGTTCGGGGAGGCGGAGGCTCACCGGGCTGCACTGCTTCAGCAGGCGTGCCTTGCCAGTGGTCGCCGGCGTCAATGGACAGACCTCCAGATCGCCGCCACGGCCGTCGAGGCGGGCGTGCCACTCGTCACGCTTGACACTGACTTCCGTCACATTCCGGGCTTGGATGTTGTGGTGCCTTGAGCCGCATCCGAGCACTCATGCCTGAGGCCGTCCTCCCCGGGCCGGAGCCCGCATGACCCACCACTTCCCCTACCTATTCGACAACCGCTGGAAACCTCTCTTCCTGACTCTCGGAGTCAAACCCACAGACGGCGTCGAAATCACGGAAACACATCTGATCGCGACGTTCGGCCGCTGGTCGGTGAAGACGCCCCTGTCCAACATCAAGTCAACGGAGGTAACGGGCCCGCATCGGTGGTACACGGCGGTGGGCCTGCGACTCAGTTTCACGGATGATGGCGTGACGTTTGGAACGAATCACAAGCAGGGTTTGTGGATCAAGTTCCATGAGCGCATCCCGAAGCTCGTCGGCCTCAAGGATCACTCGCTGCTGTGGGTGAGTGTTGCTGATCCGGAGGGGCTGGCGGCGGCCATCGAGGCAGGCCAGAGGCTTCCTGCGTCGGAGTCTTGAGGGGTGGACGGCCCCACGCGGTTCTCCGCAGCCGCGCAGCTACTCGGCTTCGCCCCCCGCGCCCCAAGTGTTAAACGTCGCTCGACGGGCTTTCTGGCATGACTTGGATCAGGGCCCTAGTGGCTGTACTCGTTTTGTTCACTGGTTTCGCTGGCTGTCTCGGGGACGACGAGTCAGCCGCCGACGCGGTGCCCGCCCCGGAGGGCGTCTTGGGCGTGCCGCACGTCGTGGTGGCGGTTATTGACACGGGAATCAATCCGTACCACACGGAGTTCCGTGACCTGATGGATGCGGCCAGCGACGCGTCGCCGCGCGCTGCCACCCTGGCGGACGCCGGCGTGGCGGGCTTCGGGTCCCCGGAGCGGTTGATCCCGGGCTACCCCGAGGATGCCGTGCCGCTTTCGGTGTCGCTGGACGCGTCGGATTACCAAGGCGCCGTCGAGGCGGACGCCGAGTTGTGGAACAGCGTCCAGCCCGGCGAACTGGTGCACTTCCCGGGCACCAAGATCGTGGGGGCCATCAGTTTCGAGCAGGACGGCCTGCTGGTTGACAGGCAGGATGTTCCGTACGTGCTGGACACGCGCGGACACGGCACGATGGTGGCCAGCCGCATCGCCGGCAATACCGTCAGCATCGGCGGCGCTGAGGTTCGCCTCGTGTCGGTCCAGATGGGCGGCCGGCTTGACGAACTGGCCAGCGCCGTGGACGGCGTGAACTGGGTCGCGGCCCAGGACTGGATCGACGTGGTCAGTTGCTCGTGGGGCCTGCCCGCGCCGCACGGCCCCGCGGCCGAGGGTTACACGGCCTGGACGGATGCCATCAAGAACCTGGCCGCGAAGAAGCCGACGTTCTTCTCGGCGGGCAACGGCCTCGGCAACGGCCTTGGAACCGGCTACCCCAGCGAATTCCAGGACACGCTGCCCGCCGACGTCATCGCGGTGGGCGGCCATGACAACGGTCGCTACGTGTATTGGTCCAACTGGAACCCGCAGGTGTCGGGTGATGTCCTCTACAACCCGGCGGCCGAGCACGACAGCATCGACAAGGTGTCCAACACGGGCGGAGGAACCAGCAGCAGCTCCCCGTTCACCGCCGGCGGCGGCGCGGCCGTCTTGCTGGAGGCTCGCAAGATCCTGGATCACGGCGAAGGGGTGCTGCCCGACGGGGTTCTGGCGGTGGCGGGCCCCGGTGCCGCCCTGCCCGCCGAGGGACCCCTGGCCGATGGCGATTTCACGCTCGCCGAGTTCAAATCCGTCCTGTTCCACACCGCCGTCTACCCGCAGGAGGACGCCAGCGACGGCGAAGCGTCGGAGTTGAGCATCCCGATTCCGATGCAGGACGCGCTGCCGGCGACGCTCTACCCCTTCTTCGGGTACGGCGAGGTGAACGCCGACAGCGTCGCGGCGGCCATCGCGGTTCTGCGGGGCGAGGAGAGCGAGCCGGAGCGGGTCGTTGAGGACGCGCTGTACGAGCAGGATTACGCGTTGCGGCAGGCGATGTACGGGTCCTGAACCCGGCGGCTCCCGGCGGCTCCCGGCGGCTCCCGGCGGCCAGGCAGGCGCCCGGCGGCGATACTGGGAAAACAGAGGCCCGGCTGGGCCAAGTGTGAACGTGCAGCAACCCTGCGCCGGCAGCCCCTCCAACGGGGGAGTCGCGTGAGCCTGTTCAACCGCAAACCGGCGCCGATGCAGAAATCCCGGGCCAATCAGCCGGTGACGGACGAGCAGTTGGCGACCTACCGCGCCGCGCGGGCGTTCCTGCAAGCGGAGTGGTTCGGCGCCATCCTGATGGTGGCCAGCTTCACGCAGTTGTACGTCTTCATCCTGGGCCCGTACGGGGTGTCGACGCGCACGGCGCTCATTATCGGGGCCGTGATGCTTGCCCTCGGCGCCTGGATCTTCTGGAGCAGCCGCAAGGTCTACCTCAGCCTCGACTTCCCGTGGGCTCGCCGCTGGGAGGTGGTAGCCTCCGTTTTCGCCGCCACGGGCGTCGTGTTCTGGGGCCTGTTCCTACTCGCCGCGTTCCTGGTTTGGCGGGGTGTCGAGATCCTGGGACAAGGCTGATCACGGCCGGCCCGGCCACGCGGCGTCACGCTTCGATCCCGACGGGCCCCATGCATCCACCGCCCCCATCGTCGACGGACGACACCCCGGTGCCGTGAAGTGGACCTCTGGAACCCCTCGCCGGCGGAAAGCTGGATCAGCGCGCCCGCCGGTAGTGGCCAGCGACGACTTCAGTTGACGCCGGCGCCTGTCACGACCGGCCCTCGTCGGCGTCGTCCCCCTCGTCGGCGCCGTACGGATCCGCGCCCTCATCCGCGCCCTCATCCGCGCCCCGATCCCGGTCATCGGCCGCATCCGGTTGCGCCAAGCGCGCGCGGCGCCGATCGTCCTCGCCCTCGGCGTTCCACTCCCGCCGGCGGCTCAAGGCGACAATCAGCGTGATGGCGCCCGCGGCGGCACCCATCATCACGACGGCGGCTGCGGTGATCACGGCCGATCCGCCAGCCAGTCGCCAAGGCCCCGCAACGATCGATCGATGGCGAGCCAGGGGTCGCCCTTGTTCGTGTTGCCGAGCAACTGGACGCGCCATTCCAGCACGTCGCCGTCGTAGGTTTCAATGTGGACGGCGGCGCAATCCACGCAGTCCGACGTGTCGGGCGGTCCGGGGTCGGCGGCGCTGGCGATGGTTGCCTCAAGGTCGCTTCGGATCCGATCGAATTCAACCGCCGGCATCGCCCCAAACCGGACCTCGTGAACGCGCACGCCAGGACCGCTCCCGCTCCCATCGCTGGCGGGCGCCCCTTCCCCGTACGCCTCCACCCGCTGGAACAGGCCGCGCAGCGCCGACTCGTCCACGTCGACACCGGGCACAACAGAAAACGACGTGTCGCGGCCGTACGAAACAGCGACCATAGCCCCCCCGTAATCGACGAGGAGTAAGTCGAATTCGGCTGTGTCTGGGTCGCCGGAGCAGTGGCCACACCCAGTCGAGCGGACGAGCCACGGCGTCGCCACAGCCTCCTGCGCGCTCTCCGCCGGTGCCGGCCCGCCGGTGCCCGCGCGGGGGTCGTCCAGTTCGCCATGAACCCACCTCGACAGGGTCAGGAACTGGTCGTCGATGCGCCGCCAGGCGTCGTCCTCGTGGCCCTGCACCATGTTGAGAACCACCGACAGGCGCCGTTGGCCAGACAGGGCATCCAGGGTGACGGCCGGGCAATCCGCGCACCCCGTGAAGTCGGGCGGGCCCGGCTCGATGGCGTTGCGCAGCGCCATCTCCAGGAACCGGTCCACACTGGACTCGTCCGCCGCCGACAGCCGCGCGACCTGAACCTCGTGAACGACCACGCCACGGCCATCCTCCACGGCGTAGGCCGACACGGCCCCAAACAGGGCTGACAGGGTGGACTGGTAGCCGGCCAGCGCCGGATCCGCCACGGCCGCCCCGGTGCCTGACTCCGCGCGGGCGTAACGGGCGATGAGAACACCTCCGCCTTGGTCGTAGGCCATCAATTCATGGACCGGTTGGCCCGTCGCCGGGCCGCACAAGCCGCACCCGGTGGTGCGCACCAGCCACGGCTCGGCCGTGGCATCCCAAGCGCGCTCCGAGTCGCCGGGAACCGGCGGGCTTGACGGGCCAACGCAACCCGCCAGTGCCAGGCAGGCGAAAAGCGCCGCCACGCCGAGGGCGCGACAAGGCAACCCGCCCGCGGCAGACGAACCACGCCCGCGGCCATCGCGTGCAACAAACAAGCTGAGAAAATCCAACCGCATGCGCCGATTAAATTTCATGGATGCCGCCTGGCAGCCGGCGGCCAACCATGGCCCGGCGCTCGACATCAGGGCCCGGCCACCCTTGCCGTCCATGCTCGGCGGAGCCAGTGTTTGTATTTCAGCCGCCTGCCACCGGACGACCGGGGCCAGGGCAGCTTGGCAACGAACCAAGCGTTCGCTATCCTCAAAAATTAATAAGAAAACAAAGCCCGAAAAACTAAGTTGGGAACAGGGGGAAAAAGAAATTGCAGGTCGTCCTCTTAGAGGATGATCTGGTCGGCTTCGCCGCACTCGTCGTGGGCCTGCATGCCTTCGCAGCCGTTGGTCTCAGCGCGCACGCCGGGGAACGGTCCGCCCCAGTCCGTCACGTAGACGGCGCCACCCACGTCAAGCGCGGTGGATTCGTCGTCAGCGTTCACGGTCATGCTCGTCATCAGCAGCGCGGTGAGCGCCAGCATTGCCACCATCTTCATTTCAGATACCTTCCAAAATCCCCGAGGGGACTTGATTGAGAGTTGGCGGCCAGGATTTAAGCCTTGGCACCGGCGGCGGCCGACGCGGGCGGCCACAGGGGTCCAAAATAGGACATGTCCACTTGGAGCCCATGCGCTGCCCGCTGCGACAACCGGTGGGGTCGATCCGGCTAGCCCTGGAACTTCAGCTGCTTCATCAGGTTCCGCTGCAGCTTCCGGTTCGAGGTCAGACCCTTCATCATGGTCTTGGTGTGCTCGTAGTACTTGAGCAACTCCCGAACCTCCCTCTGGTCGCGGCCGGCGCCACGGGCGATGCGGTGGATCCTGCTGCTCTTGATGAGGTTCGGATTCTCCCGCTCCTCGTCCGTCATGGATGTCAACATCACCCGGTACTGGGCCAGCTTCTCCTGGGTGCCCTCCATGTTGCGGCCCTGGAGCGCCTGCCCCATGCCGCCGGGCAGCATCTGGGCCACCTTGCCGAGAGGGCCCATGTTGTTGATCATGTCCATCTGGCTCATCATGTCGTTGAGCGTGAACTTGCCCGACATCATCTTGCGGGCCATCTTTTCGGCGTCCTTGCCCTTGGTCGCCTCTTGCGCCTTCTCCAGGAGCGCCTCCAGGTCGCCCATGCCGAGCAGGCGGCCAATGAAGCGCTTGGGCTCCAGCGGCTCCAGTTCGTCAACGTGCTCGCCGGTACCGATGAAGACGACGGGGGCGCCGGTGGCCGCGACCGCCGAGAGCGCGCCGCCACCCTTTGCCGTACC